>CAYNDN010000238.1:0-2332 GCA_964395075.1 uncultured Lentimicrobiaceae bacterium
AACCCATATCAAAATTAACCGGAAGCAGGGAAAGGTTTTCATATTAGCGTTGCTTTATGTGCCTATGATTTTCATTTTAATAAAAAAACAAAGATAATGAAGAATCTTCCATTATGCAAAAATACTCATAAGCTGAAATACTCATATCATTGATTTTATATAAGGCATGATTACTTTATCGATGCGGAGTATCGTAGCGTACTTTAAACAGTTTATCCAGATTTCTGTTGCTTTTATCCATGTAGTTTTTAAGTACCTCCTGCATCACATCCTCACCGGTTTTATTTCTAAATTTCACCGCATCACATACCGAACGCTCAATATCATAGCATTTAACAGGCTTATCAGTGATATGCATACTTGAAATCCCAAGATTGTAAACCTTATTGCTCCAATAGTAAAAAGCCAAAGGCAGCTGTGTATCCGGGTTTACTTTTGTGTTTCTTGGCAATGCAATGTGGTATTGATGGGGAACAGTTGTTGAGAGTTCGTGCAACTCCCATGCTGAAAACAGACAAAAAACGCCGGCGGGAATCATCTCAGACACCAGCACCCGCTCATCAAAAGTTTGATAACCGGTGTGTACATACAACCAATGCCGTACCTTGTAAACTTTCCCGGCGGCAATCAGTTTGTTGAGATGGTACCGGAAAGTTGATCCCTTCATCTGGTCAGATTTAAGATACCCTCCGTTTTCCTTAAACAGCTTTTCGAGATTTCCTTTCATACTATGAATTTGCAATATTACACCACAAAAGTAATTAATTGTGGTGCGATATTCTAATTTTGATTTATAAATTGTGTGTTATAAAATACTGCTTATTTTGTTATTAGCCGTACTTTATGACAATCATTTTTTTTGATTATTTACTGCCCCCCAAACCCATCGCCATCCCAAACCCAAATTGGTATCAAAATCAAGCACCGGATCATGATAGCCTCTGGTTTTATATGCAAGCACGCCCAGGCGCTTTGCAAAGCTGCCTTCATTAAAATGAATTCCCGGTTCATCAGACCCCAACGATACCAAAATGACACCTCAAACTTTTCATCTTTTTCATCTTCATTTAAATCGAAAGGAACTACTGCGAATTTAGTGGATATGATCATTTTAACAACTTGATTTTGACTAAAAGGATTGAATGAGATTGAAGGGGTTGATAAGATTGATTTGTTAATGATTGAAAATCAATCTTATTCAATCTTAAATTTCAATCTTCTCAATCTAAATTATTTCGTATTGTTAATAAATTCAAGTTGCATGACCCATTAAATTGGTAGTAGAACCAATCGAAACAGCAGGTTTTTATCTCATCATGGTTATCAAAATTAAAACAGAACCATCGGATGTGTTAATTTTGCGCACTATGGCGCATGCACATCATCACCATCATCACGAAGGAAAAGAAATCCAGGGCAAAAAACTCTTTTGGGTAATACTGCTGAATCTGGCAATTACCATCGCACAGGTGGTTGGTGGTTTTGTATCTAACAGCCTGGCGTTGCTTTCGGATGCGCTGCACAACCTGGGCGATACTGCTGCCATTTTAATTGCATGGATTGCAAACCGGGTGAGCAAAAGAAAAGCCAACGAACGAAATACCTTCGGATACCAACGCTTTCAGATTCTGGCGGCTTTTTTCAATGCCCTGGTGTTGCTCTCCATTTGTATTTTTCTTTTTTATGAGGCCTACAACCGTCTGATGGATCCGCAGCCTGTAAAAAGACTGATTATGCTGATTGTCGCAACTGTCGGGCTTTTGGGTAACCTTATTTCCGTTTTGATCCTGAAGGAAAACCGTGAGGAAAATTTGAATGTGAAAGCTGCTTACCTGCATTTGCTGGGTGATACACTTTCTTCGGTGGCAGTGATTATCGGTGGTTTGTTTATGTGGATTTTTGAAATCTACTGGATTGACCCTGTGATAACTTTTGGGGTAGGGATTTATATTTTTATTCATACCTGGCATGTCCTCAGGGAAACTTACGGTATCCTGATGCAGGCTGCCCCTCCCGAAACCAATCTGACTGAAATACAAGCACGCCTGCAAACAATTGATGGTGTTAACGATGTTCACCATGTGCATGTGTGGCGGTTGGATGACACGTCACTTTTTTTTGAAGCACACGTAAATATTGGTCAGGATATCCGGATCAGTGCAACGGAAATAATCAGAAAAAACATTGAACTTTTGCTTCACCAGGAGTTCAATATCAGCCACGTGACCCTTCAGGTGGAGTACAACGAATGTAAGGAATCCAGCGGCCTCATATCCAAAAAATGAAATTGGAATTTACAACCAATGGCTCAGGATTATCCGGAAGGGATACA
>CAYNDN010000238.1:2342-3684 GCA_964395075.1 uncultured Lentimicrobiaceae bacterium
ACAAATAAATGATTTTATTGCACACATCATCCTGATGAACTGCAATTTTAAGCCTTGTTCTCAGGGATATGATTAACTTTGACGGTTTTTAGCTAAATACACTCAAAGGAACTTGGATTTTTAATGGACTTATCTCGATTTACAGAATTGCTCTCCAAAAATATTTTCTGGATTTTTTTGCTGGCTGCGCTTGCGGTAATTTATCTTGTTCCTATCCGGATTTCATCAAACATCTCCATTTCAGGAAAAATCTTCCCGGCTAAGCAATGGGTGCTTTTTGCGGGTACCAACGGCCAGATCATGAATACACAAATCGACCTGGTTGCCGGTGTAAGCCATGTGTATCAATCCCGTGAATTTTCGAGAGGTGATGATGTTCGCTTTGAAATACATCCTGAAATACTGAAAAAATCGTTGATCCAAAAAGGCGACACAATCGGTAAAATATTCTCCAACCAAACCCACATGTTGCTCAATGAGATGAGAAAAGAGTTGGAGGTGAAAAAAGCGTTGCTGGTTAGTTATCAATCAGGCGAAAAAGCTGAATTTATTGAATTGGCCAGGCGTCGGTTGCAATATGCCGAAATAGATGCCGAAAAACAAAAGAAAGAATTTGCACGGCAGCGGGAGCTTTTTGGGCAGGAGGTGATTACGGAACAGGATTTTGAAGACCAGGAACGACTGCTTCAACTCGCTGAGGCAGAAGTGGAAATTAAAAAAGCGGAACTCGAATCTGCCAATTCAGGCGAGAAACCTGAAACCAAGAAAATGGTTCAAGCTGAAATTGATAAAATCAAAGCTCAAATCAGCGACCTGGAAGAAAAGCTGGATTTGCAAACCATCATTTCGCCCATTACCGGGATTTTTCAAAATTCTTATGCTGCAGATACTTTGATGATCATTCAATCGATGGATGACCTGATCATAAAAATGCCGGTTGGACTATCAGACAGAAACCGCGTTTATATTGGGCAAAACGTAACAAGCACCGTGCTTGGCCAAAAACAGGCTTTTCAATCGGAAGTAGTTCAAATCAGTAACCATATCAGCGTAACAGGTGGTAAACAAACCTTTATCGTAACAGCAGCAATTCGGGAGCATCAGGAGGAATTGCTTCCTGGTGTTGTTTTTAAAGGTGAAATGGATGCCAATAAGATTTTGTTGCGAGACTATATCATGAGTTGGTTTGGGTTTTTTAATAAGTGGATGTAAAGCATGCGCAACGAATTTAAATACCTGGTTCCCAATGAACATCTCATCGCTTTGCGAAATGCAATTGCAAGTTTCGCTATAGAAGACCCCAACTCGCCCCTGGAGAGTCTTCATCATGAATATGTTGTAA
>CAYNDN010000238.1:3694-7491 GCA_964395075.1 uncultured Lentimicrobiaceae bacterium
GTAAGGAGTATTTATTTCGACACAACGAAGTTTGATTACTACTGGGATAAACGACATGGCATAAAATCACGAAAGAAAATCAGGATCAGGAGTTACAATATCCTTGATTATTATGCTGATAGAAACCCACAGGTTTTTTTGGAGATAAAAAGAAAAGAGCTTGATTTTATTGATAAGAACCGATGTAAGGTGTGGTGGAACGATCTTGAAAATTTGTTCCTGACCGGTGATGTTGAGAGCTATGTGATCGATAGCCAAAACCCTGAGATTCATGATGAGGCCAGCCGTTTTTTATTTCATGTTAAAGCTAAAAATTTGAGGCCCGTAATTTTGGTGGTTTACGAAAGGGAGGCCTACTTTTCCAAGTTTGATCCATCGTTCCGGATTAGCCTCGATAAGCACATCCGGTCGATAGCTTTTCCAAAAATTAATGATTTATTTGTAAATGAAGGCCTTGAAGCGTGTTTTTACAAGGATTTTGTTTTGGAAATAAAATTTTCAGGAGCTTTTCCGGCATGGATGTCCGATATTTTGTTCCGATTCAAACTTACCCGGCAGTCGGTGTCGAAATATAAATTTTCGCTGGATCATCATAAGATTTTCAGGCCACAGGAAAGGATTAAGGTTTTTGGGATGAATGTATAGGGGAGTTTAGAATTTAGAATTTAGAATTTAGAGTTTAGAATTTAGAATTAAGAATTGTCAGCATTGAGCAGAAGTTTTCAGTTGTGAGTTTTGAATTCCGTTTAATGTTAAGAAATACCCATAAATGAATATCAATGACCACAAATGACTACAAATGATTATCAATGACCATCAATGACTAAAAATGACCATCAATGACCACAAATGACCATCAATGACTACAAATGACTATCAATGACCATCAATAACTTTCGAATAACGAATAACAAATAACATCATCTGCATGGAGCAGGATTTACAAAATATTTTTCAGTTTCCCACCAGTGTTGAAGAGGTGCTTTCGTCCATACTTGTGGCTTTTGTTTGCGGACTACTGATCGCATTTTTCTACAAGGTTTCCTATCGTGGAGCCGGTTATCCACAAACATTTCTCTTTTCGCTGGTAACGTTGGCCATGGTTACTACCATTGTGATATTGGTTATCGGCAACAATCTGGCCCGGGCATTCGGACTGGTTGGAGCCATGTCAATCATCCGGTTCAGAACCGCCGTTAAAGAAACCCAGGATATCATGTACATTTTCTTTTCGCTGGCCATTGGGATGACTTGCGGAGTCAGGCTTTTTGATGTGGCCATTGCATCTACGATACTCATCGGGACTATTCTGGTGATCCTTTCAAAAACTAACCTGATCTTCCATCGCAAAACAAAATACCTTTTGCAGTTTCATTTTACTTTTGAAGATAACGGCCACAATCCGCCTTACATTGATGTGCTAAAAAAATACACCCGAAAAAACCGATTGATCAATTCAAAAACCCTGGGTGAAACCGATATGATGGAGCTTTCATTTTACGTTGAATTGAAAAATTCCAAAGACAGCAACAAGATGCTTTCGGATTTGAAAAGAGACGGTGGTGTTACACATGCGCATTTGTTTTTTGAAGATGAGGAGCTTTAGGAGTTGGGAGTGGTGAGTTGGGAGTTGCGAGTTATGAGTGGTGAGTTGCAATTCTGACTAATAACATTTTAAATAACTGGTTATTAATGTGTAAAATCCCTTCAGTTTTTGACGTTTCGATGTCCTTCGGACGATCGAAAGTCAGCGGAAACTTTCAATCTTCCGAGGAACGAGGACATTGAAACGTTAAAAGTAAGCTATCAGCAAGAACCCATGTTAGTCAAAGAAATTAATGCTCCCGGGAAATCCGGGATGAATTTGGGGAATAACGAATAACCAATAACGAATAACCAATAACGAATAACCAATAACGAATAACAAATAACGAATAACAAATAACCAATAACGAATATCCTCCCTCATCAATTTGCAGAAAAGTACCAGCTGATGCTGAACCAGAGTGCCTGATCAGTTCCGGGTTCAGAGAAGCCTTTCACGCGATAGCCCGGGCCGAATTCTATGCTTTGGGCTGCATTGATTTCATAGCCGATTAGCACCAGCACCCGGATTTCCAGATCAGGTTTATCTTCCCCGAAAATCCCCAGGTATTCATTATTTGCTTTCAGATAAAATTCTTTAGGATCCACATCATCGCCCGCAAGTGCTTTTTCAAAGGTAATTCTGTAACGTCCGCGATATTCCCATGTTTCGTCATGGGATAAAGTTTGATCGGCAGCAAACCGGTGCCCCAGTCTGAAGGCATCAAACCGGTTCACAATTGAATATTGCTGCAAAAGCCTGTGCTCCGTTTCATCTGTTTTGCTGATGAGGGTATATCCGCCGCTGAGGGATTGGTTAATGCGTGTTTTTACGGAGATGATGGCTGATGCTTCGAGTTGCCGGTAGTTGTATTCAAAAACATCTTCACCGGTATCCAGGCGTTCATACAGTGCATGGCGCGACTCGAAATTGCCCGTGAGTTTGATGTCTCCGGCTACCTTTCCCGAAATATTTATTTTGGGCAGCAGTCCGGCAGTAAAGGTGTCCTGGCCTAAAACGCCTATCGCAAAAAAAATTCCTGTCAAAAACAAAAAAATCCGCATAGCCTTTCCCAAATTAAAACTCCATATTATTCATGCTACGCAAATCCAGTTCAAGTGTTTTTTCGATGGCTCCATGTTGGCTGATCAAAACTTCAAAAGCTTTATATGTCTTGTCCTCGCGGGTTTCTAAAACGATCTCAAATTTTTCAAAAAAGGGATTTACAGATGAGCCCTTTTTAATAAGATCAATCATTGTAGCAGGGTTATCTGAAGTCCATTGAATTTGAATCTTTAGGATTTTATAATCACCAAATTTGGTGGTAAGTGACCCGGAAATTGATTCACTTGTATTTTGATCCAGGTCTTGAAATTTTATGGTTTTCTCCACATCCTGCAGATTGCCCAGTGTGTCAAATTCCATACTGAATTTTTGCTTTTGATATTTCACTTTGGCTTCGATGCTTTTGCCATCCTGGCTTTCCTCTGCATACCATTTCACTTTGCCTCCTTCAACCGCATGGTTAATGAATTGCAAAGCCCGTTCGGGAACATCTTTTTCCTTGATCCGGTATTCACGTTCAAATTTGGTTTGAGCAGAAACACCCAAAGGCAAAATTGTGAAGATCAATATGATGAGAAAGCAATCTGAAAACTTCATAAAACATCTGATTTATAAGCCGGATTAACATTCCGAAATAATAAAAAGTTGTGCATGAAGGGTGTTGAAAATGTTAAAAATCTGATATTCCAGATAAGGTAAGCGCATGAATGCTCAGGAGGTAAATTCCCGCAAAACCACCGAAGCACAAAAGCACCCGAACACTGCGGGCATGTAGGAAATTGTGCCAACAACTGATTTTTTGTTTTGCTCACCATCGGTGCGGATGATGCGTTCTTTCTCGATGGGCTCAGGAGAAAAAACCGCCTTAAACCCTGACCGGATGCCAAATTTTTGCAATCGTTTACGGATGTAGAAAGCCAGCTTACAGCCGTGCGTTTCCGAAATATCCACGGCTTCCACAAGTCCCGGATTTAGTTTTCCGCCGGCACCCATCGAACTCACCAGCCTTAGTCCATTGTCAAGCGCACCCTTGATAAAAAACACCTTTGGTGCCAGGGTATCGATGGCGTCAACCACATAATCGTAGGGGTGATCAAGGATTTTATCAACCCGCTCATCCTTCATGTATTCATCCAAAACCACCAGG
>CAYNDN010000239.1:0-6836 GCA_964395075.1 uncultured Lentimicrobiaceae bacterium
AAGTCACCTGGATTGATAAATGAACCGGTTCCGAAATCAGTTATCCAAATCAGCGAGGAATAATCTGCGGCAACAGCATTGATCAATTCGTAATTATCACCTTCACATATTGTCCAATCCGGTCCGGCATTTGAAGATGGAGAATTTACAACAGTAATTGTAAAATCACAGCTATCCGTGCATCCATGTTCATCGGTAAAAACATAAGTAATGGATTGCGCACCTTCACCAGCTTCCACCGGATTAAAAATACCACCGGAAATGCCCGGCCCGGTATAATCGCCACCTTCCGGAGTTGCTCCTGACAGGGCAAATGCCGGATCAGTTATACACACCGAAAAATCATTGGGGCAGTTTACATCAGGTAAGGGAAATATTGTAAGGGTCATACAATCAGTTACCGGTACGGTGGACGGCGGTAGTGGAATAGCTGTTAAACAAAGCTCTGCGAAGCCATTATTGCAATCTCCCGGACCCGGAAAATATGTTGGGTTTTCAGCATCTTCCGGCACAAAACTTCCATCTCCGGAGCTTGTCCATAAGAGTGCTGAATAATTACCAGCTTCAGCATTTAGTAATTCGTAGGCATCGCCGCAGCATACCGTATCATTCTGGCCGGCATCTGCAGTTACGCCCGGAATAATGGTAAGCTCCATACAATCATAACCATTCACTACACAAGGATTGAGGGGAAAAGCGGTAAGGCATAATTCTGCCATACCTGCAACAATATCCTGGGGGCCGGGTGTGTAAACAGGAGTGAGTGTACCAGGCGGATCAAAATCGCCATTTCCGCTGCTTTCCCAAAAAACCCCAGCATCATGCATCGCCGAACCGGAAAGCTGGTAGGTTTCGCCCTCGGTGATGGTGGCGTCATTGCCGGCATCAGCTACAGGATTGGGCTGTAATGTTAATATCATACAATCGAAATCCGAAACTATGCAAGGAGAAATGGGGAAAGCTTCCAAACAAATTTCAATACTCCCAATTATGCAATCTAATTCACTTGGCAAGTAGCTTGGGTTTAGTGTTGTCTTGTCCGTGAGGTCGCCGGTACCATTTGTAGTTGACCACATCAATGAAGCGTAATTTGAAGCAGATGCTTCTTCAAAAGTAAACACATCGCCACAGCAAGCCAGACCATCCGGGCCGGCATTAGCTTTTGGATCTATACCGAAGGAAAGTGTAACTGCATCGCTCCTGGTTCCAAAACATGGCGACAATGGATCTACATTTATCCAAATATCTGTACTACCCTGCAATATATCTTCAAAACTTGGAGTGTATGTTGGGTTTAACAAGTTGGGATCATCAAACACACCTGTGCCATCAGTTTCCCAAAATAACTGCGAATAATCAGTAGCTACTGCCTCGGTAAAGGTATAACTTTGGCCTTCGCATATAGTAGCATCATTGCCGGCAAACACTGTTGGCAAAGGCACCACTCCAATGTGAAAAGTGCAACTATCCGTACAGCCATTTTCATCGGTGTAAACATAAGTAATGTTATGGGTTCCAACACCTGCTGTTTCGGCATCGAAATAATTATCGTTTACGCCGGGGCCGGAGTAAGTACCGCCTATTGGTGTGCATCCGGTTAAGCCAAAAACTGGCTCATCAATACACACCGAAAAATCGTTGCGACAATCCATTTCCGGCAATGGATAAAAGGTTAATGTAATGCAATCGGAAGCGAACATGGCACAAGGCGGGATTCCAATGGCAGAAAGGCAAAGTTGCACACTGCCGAAGATGTTGCAATCATCATCTGAGGGATAATAAACAGGATATAAAATATTATTTTGCGAAAATGTGCCTGAACCTGAGGTTGACCAGAATAATTCCGAATAATCGGCAGCAGTGGCCTGGCTAATTATAAATGGTTCACAGCCACAAATTGCGGTATCATTTCCAAGTTCCACCTGTGGATAAGGAAAATAATGCAGGGTCATGCAGTGTGTAACTGTATCCTCACATGGAAAAATAGGGTATGCTGTCAGGCAAAGTTCAATTATGCCATAGTTGCGGTCTTCCGGTCCTGGATAATATTCAGGATTAAGGATGGTTTCATTATTAAAAGTGCCATCGCCCGAAGTTGTCCAGAGCATTGAAGAATAATCTAAAGCATCGGCATCGCCCAAAATGTAATACTGGCAACAATAGGAAGCATCTTCACCTGCAAAAGCAAAAGGCGGGTTTTGAATGCTGATGGTAATACAATCGGTAGCCGTTATTGTGCATGGTTCAATTGGGCTTGCTGAAATACAGAACTCTACACTCCCATTATCACAATCCAACTGACTAAAGGAATAAGTAGGATTCAAAAGATTTTCATTATCGAAACTGCCTGTACCATTCGGAGTGAACCATTGAATGGAGCTATAATTAGAGGCTGTTGCTGCATTGAAGAAGTAAGTCTCGCCACAGCAAATTGTATCGTCTTCTCCCGCATAAGCAGTTGCACCCAACTGAAATGTTAGTAATATGGAATCACTGAGTTCTCTGGAATTGCTTTTTGGGGGATATTCAGTAATTGTTAGTGTAACACTACCATTTAAGATATCAATAGCACCCGGGCAGTACCAAGGATTTAAAATAAAAGGATCATCAAAAGTACCATCACCATCCGTGATCCAGTCGAATTCTCCCAGGGGAAGATTTGTGCTTCCGTTTAATTGATAGCAATTATCTTGTTTTGGTCTTATTTTACCACCTTCTATACAAAGTGTGTCGTCCGGTCCGGCATCAACAAACCATTCTTCTTCGATGGTAAGCATCATACAATCAGTTACAGGGTTTACACATGGATCAAGCGGAAAAGCAGTAAGGCACAATTCAACTTCACCGTTTTGTATGTCCATTACTCCCATCGAATACATTGGATTTAAAATATCAGGATTGTTGAAAGTGCCATCACCGTTGGTTGACCATAATAACGCGGAATAATTTTCTGCTACTCCATCGAGATAGTAGGATTCACCTGCACTGATGGTAGCATCTTCACCGGCGAAAACAACCGGTAGCAATTGCCATTTCAACGCCGGATAACCATCGTTGGTAAACCCATCCATGGCCCACACGTTTTCAAAATCCCATCCTGCATCCGTGAAGGTGGACAGGGTTTTCATTTCTGCTGTTGTTTTGCCGGTGGCACCGGCACTTGTGTTTTGGCCTGATGTTTCGATGTCCCAGAAATTATTATTACATAAACCCGATTGATTCCTGCCTACAAATCCACCAACAAATAACGATGGTGCATCAACAAGGCCTGTAGAGAACGAATTTGATATGATACCGGTTTGATTATCTCCAACCAACCCACCTGCAATTGCCCATTCACCAATTACTGAGCCTCTTGCGTAAGAATTCCGAATTATCCCATCGGTCCAAATTGAACCAACCAGCCCCCCATAGCTGTTATGAAGCTCACTGGTTACGTTTGTTAGACTGTAACACTCTTCAACCAAAGTAGAGGAGCTAATAAGCCCGATTAGTCCTCCAATCAAGTTCCAATTATAGATGTCTCCCTTAGTCAACTGCCCTGAGGATGAACACCTGTAAACTGTTGAAAAATTAGCATGGCCAACCAAGCCACCACCTTCATTCTCGGAAAGATAAATTTGAACATTCTCTGCATCTGCATAAGAAACATTTGTTTCGTTAGTTACATAACCTGCAAGTGCACCAATATATTTATTACCAGTGATTACCACATTCAGAAGTCTAATTTTTTGAATATTTGCCCCATCAGATCTGCCAAACATACCTAAATAATTATCGGACACTCTGTGAATGTAAAGCGATTCGACGTCGTAACACCCTCCATCGTAAGAACCACTAAACGGTGTAACATCATTTCCAATAGGTTTCCACCCAAGCCCGCAAAACCAGTCTTCGGTTTCCGAGGCATCAATGTCGGCTGTTTGCAAAAAATATACCCCTTCGAATGTTTCTCCGCTGCCTGCCTGCTCTGACATCCAGTACAGGTTTTGCAGGTTCCCGATCAGGTAGGGATCGCCGGAGGTTCCGCTGCCTGAGGGTTGCATTGCCTGCGGAATGATCATAACGGATATATTGAGGCAATCGGTAACTTCGACAGTACAAGGATCGATGGGAAATGCTGTCAGACAAAGTTCAACCTCACAATCTTCACAATCGTTAACTCCCGGTGTATAAACCGGGTTTTGAACTGTTTCATCACTAAAAACACCATCGCCATTGGTCGTCCATTCCAAAGCTGAATAATCTGTAGCTATGGCATCCAACAAATCGATTGATTCGCCACAGGTAATTGTCTTATCATCTCCCGCAAAAACTGTTGGGGATGAAACAATTGTGAGTTCCAGGCAATCCGTAGCATCATCACAAACATCTACTCCAAAAGCTGTCAGGCATATTTCGATAACCCCCAAGGCTTCATCCCCAGGGCCCGGCAGATAATAGGCATTCAGATAATTTTCCTCCAGTATTTGCCCTGTACCATTGGGTGTGTACCATTGCAGTGAAGAATAGTTTTCGGCAAAACCGCTAAGTGCCGTCGGGCTTCCAGCGCATATAGTTTGGTCCGGGCCGGCATTCACTGAGGGATTAAGGTGTATGTTTTCAACATAATCGTTTGTCGATTGCAAACCCTTAATATCCGTGGCCCTTGCTTCAATGATATTATTGCATGCTCCAATTTGAGCTTCAATACTCCAGTTATCAGTACCGCTTGCTGTTTGCCAGGGCCCAAAATTTACACTTACTTCAACAAAATCCAGTTCTCCCTCCACATCAAAGGCAGTGCCTTCAACAAGTATGGGACTGTAATTATACTCATCCCCATCAACAGGTGATGTGATCTCAACAACCGGAGGTGTATTTGTAATGTTAAGCCACATATTAGAACATGCGGTACCTGTACATGGGCTAATGGCGCCTGCACAGAGTGTCAACTCCACAC
Organism: uncultured Lentimicrobiaceae bacterium; assembly: GCA_964395075.1. Lineage (GTDB taxonomy): Bacteria > Bacteroidota > Bacteroidia > Bacteroidales > 4484-276 > SABY01. Next base: position 4,943 of record CAYNDN010000239.1, read on the forward strand.
CACCATTCAGTATGTCCTGTGTGCCCGGAGTATAAACAGGATTCAGAATATTATCATAATCAAATGACCCATCTCCGCTTGTTTCCCATAGCAATGCATTATAATCGCTTGCAGAAGCATTAAGGGTGTGGGCTTCGGTGTAATTGATGGTAGCATCATTTCCTGCATCAACCGTTGGCATTGGTTGAATCAATAAGGTCATGCAATCGGTTGTGCTGGTTGGGCAGGGAGACACTGGGAAAGCCGTAATGCAAAGTGTTACGTTTCCAGTTGCAATATCGATCGGCCCCGGAAAATATGTTGGGTTTTGTTGCGTATCATTATCAAAAAAGCCATCGCCGCTGGTTGTCCATTGAAGCATGGAAAAGTTGGTGGCGAAGGCATCCGAAATAGTGTAAAAATCAAAGTCGCAAACTGCTGCATCTTCGCCGGCATAAACCTCGGGGCATAAAACGCCTTCTTCAAGATACCCCGCAATATTCCAGTTGTGATCCATTCCATAATCTGACAAAGCAATCCAGTTTACGCCATCTTCCGAGGCCATGTCGCCAAAACCGGCAACTGCCGGTCCTGCATCTACTCCGGCAGGGTATAATGCCGGATCGTGGATAGACTGATAGCAAATCCAAAGGTCATCACCAGTAATGGCAACCGGTGAACTTAAATCAATCATAATCCAGGAATTATCAGCAGTTGCAATGGCTTGCGAATAAATAAGCGTTCCGGGTGTGGTGCTTGATCCCGGACCGTAAATATGCAAAGTTGCCGAAATTGGCTGTGATGCTATGTAAATTTCCACCTGTGTTAATTCCATGCCTGTGTATTGTTCCATGGCAAAAGCAGGGAAATATGCTGCTGCATACACTTCACCCACCGATGAACCCACCGCAGTTTGATTGATTCCATCGTCATACCTTATTGTTTCAGTATCGGTGTTGTGTGGCGAAATACCCCCGGGCTTACCCGTTGAAATCCCAAATGAAGGCGGGGCATTCGTGCTGGATTTTAAGGTCGAATCCGGCCACGTTTCAGTAGAAAAATAATTTTGTTGGACTTCGATTTTTTGTAGCCTGTTGTCAGGAGTTCTGCAAACAAGCATCACCGGCAAAATAAGGATGGCGGTAATTAACATTAAAAAGAGGTAGTGTGTTTTCATTGGTATATATTTTTGGTTAAATCATGCTTATACAATAAAATTCCAGGTAAAATTACAATCCCGCAAATCCTAAAACCACGCGATTGCGTGAATGGAGCGGATGGTTGAACAAGTGGTAGTATTTGGAGGGTGAACGGTTGACCTAATCAGGATGTGAAAGGCTTATTTTGGAATAGAGCAAGCTTTTTATCCAATGCGGTGAGCCGGCTTTTGGAAACGACAAGAACAGTTCCGTCCGACATCCGGAGTATCTTTCCTTGACGACCTGTGCGCATTTTCAGAAACCTTAGGTTGATGATGGTGAAGTTGTTGATCTTAAAAAAAGTGACCGCCGGAAGAAATTGCTCAAACCGGTCGATCTGCAGATTGGCAACCACAACACGGGAATCTGCCAGGTACAAAATGGTGTAATTTTCATCGGATTGCAGATAAATCAATTCAGAGAGCTTGACGATCTTAAAACCAAAGCGCACGGGGATGGTAATTTTTTCAAACGGAAGCGGGCTTTCAAGCTGATGGCGCAGGTTTAATAAGGACTGCGTATAAATGTGTTCGGCATGGGGGTTTGTTTGTATTGTTTCATAATGCCGGATTGCTTTAAGCAATGCCTCAGATACAGATTTTTTGCTGAATGGCTTGGCCAGAAAATCCATCGCGTTGGCCAGCAGATTTTTCTGAAAGCTTTCATCGGGATTGCATGTAAAAACGATGATCGGTTTTTTGGTGATAAATGAGGGT
>CAYNDN010000239.1:6846-7474 GCA_964395075.1 uncultured Lentimicrobiaceae bacterium
CCTGCTTCATGGATGGAATTGGTGGTACAACATAGGTTTATTTCGGGATAAACATGCAGCAAAATATCTTTTATCGCATCCACTGCATACACATCATCAATAAGCATTACATTATTTTTCATCGCCGTTAATGTGAAACATCAAATGTATTGCAAATGCATTGCTGTTTCAGTGGGATTGTGTAAAATGCGGGTTTGAATGTTTGTGTGGTAGGGTTTGGCGGGTGAACGGTTTAGTGAAAACTGACGCCGTTTGAGGCATTGAAGTGTCGTCCGATGTTAGGAGGACCTTCAAGCGTTAAAATGTTACAAAGGAGAAATATGCGGGAGTTGCAGCACTTTTTTTAAGTGTCCGGTAAAATTTGAAAATATTACAAAATAAGCTTGAGATTCCTGACTCCGTTACTAATGACAAGCAGCTAACTTTTATGAGGTTGGGGTAGGATTGTCTCATTAATCATTTTAACCCTCTGAGAATTGAATATTTGAGAGCCCTCTCGGGTAGGTCGAATATTTTAAGCATTTTTTGCTAATTTTTCGATTAATGAGACAGCCCCACATTAATCCCTGCAGCTGGGGTGTTAAATCTGGTTTTCGCTTTTGCGTCCCATTTTTCAAGCATCTTCGCC
>CAYNDN010000240.1:0-1429 GCA_964395075.1 uncultured Lentimicrobiaceae bacterium
TGGGGTGGCATTCAAAACAGACCGATGATTCGTAGATGTATCCTCCCACGCCCTTGTGTTCCTCATCCGTATCGGGTTGGTTGTGTTCGTGGCAATCTATACAGGTGAAAATCGCAAAATTTGCAGGTTCTGAATGACAATCTGCACAAGCATTCCACTCACCATTGTGCTCACCGCTGTATATTGGAAAATATTGCCCGTCATGGTCAAATGTGGACGGTTCCCATGTGCTTTGCGAGTGACAATCGAGGCATTCGGTTGAAAAACCGGAAGTTTCGTGCGGCGGGTCCGTGGTTTGGTCATAATCCTCCTGGTGGCAACCCACACAGGTGTTGGGCGTTTCGATGTAGTTGCCCTCATGGCAGGCAGCACAGTTGTTGGCAATGTTGGCATGTGCCCCGATGAGGGCATAAAACTGATAATGAATTTCAAAGGTTGCAGGCTCCCATCCGGGTTGTGTGGAATGACACTCTCCGCAATCCTGCGACAATCCCAGATCATCGTGGGCCGGGTTCATCGATTCGATAAATTCAGCCTCGTGGCAGGAGAAACATTCGGTGGGCGTCCCTTCGAATCCTTCGGAGTGGCATTTCATGCAGTCCGTGCCGATGTGCGCCCCGGTGAGCGGAAAGGCTGTGGCATTGTGATCGAAAACTTCATCGCCGCTTCCTGTGGGGTGGCATTCGAGGCAGGCCATGCTTTCGTACACATAGCCTCCCACTTCTTCGTGTTCATCATCCATATCGGCCTGATTGTGCTCGTGGCAAACCGTACAACTAAAAATGGCGTAATCGGCAGTGTTGGTATGGCAATCGGTGCATGCATTCCATTCGCCGTTGTGCTCGCCGGAATACACCGGAAAAAACTGGATGTCGTGTTCATAGAAGTTTGCAGGTTTCCAACCGGGATTCGTTGTATGGCATTGGGTACATTCGGTGGCAAAACCCACTTCCTGGTGGTCAGGATTTATGGTATTGTTAAAATCTTCTTCGTGGCATGCTGTGCACTCGCTGGAGATATTTCCGTAATCTGTTCCCTGGGTATGGCACTGATAACAATCGGAGAGATCGTGGCCCAGTGTTAAAGGGAAAAAACTATGATCTATCCCGGCGCCACTCCATGTAAAGGCGTTCATTGCATGGCAATCCAGACAATTAGTGGAGTAATCATTTTCCACGTGGTTTGGGCTGATAGCCGAAAGATAATCCTGCTCATGGCAGTCGATGCAATCAATACCTAAAGGCTCGAACCTCAGCAAACTGGCCGATTTATGGCAATCGTTGCAGGCGGCTGTGATATGGGGGCCGGTTAACGGGAAACGACTCAGTTGATGAATTTCGGTGATGTTGTGCACAAGCCATGACTGTGAGGTGTGGCATCTGCCGCAATCCGTGCCCACAGTCTGTTCATGCATATCGGTATGGCAGGA
>CAYNDN010000240.1:1439-7462 GCA_964395075.1 uncultured Lentimicrobiaceae bacterium
ATTCGGTTTCTGCCTCCGAAAATACCAGCGACTCATGGCAATTCCTGCATTCATAAGACTGGTGCTGGCCAGTGAGCGGGAATGCAGTGGTACCATGGTCAAACGAATAATGTTCTTTGTCCAGTTTCCAGCCTTCGGGACTATGGCATACGCCGCAATCGATTTTCAGCTCATCACCATGCGGCGAATCCGTTGTAATCTGAAATGCCGCAAAAAGTGCAGCGGCCCCCAGCAGGGCCATTAATGACAGTCTTCGCATTTGAAACGCTCCATTTTATACTGTGTGAATATTTTGTTGTCGATGGAAACCTCGAAATGGCATTTATCACACGCTACACCTTTGTGCTTGCCTTCGAGTTTAAACCGGGTATTGTTGTGATCGAATTTTTCAGCGGCCCAGTCATCAAAACCATGACAAACAAGGCATGCCGTAAATCCGTTTTCATCAAACTGGTTGTAGTGAATGTCCTGATGACATTCGGTGCAATGCGTACCCAGGCTGCTGAATCGCTGTACCGTATGGCCTTCGCTGTCTTCAAAGTGGCAATCGCGGCAGGATTGTTCAGCGTGCGCCCCTTCAAGGCTGAAATCCGTTTTATCGTGGTCGAAGCTTATATCTCGCCAACGCGAAACATCATGGCAGGCGGTGCATTGATTTTCCGGATAGTATTCTTCACTGATGTGGCCTTCGTGGATGTTTTCATGGCAATCGCTACACGCCAGCCCGATCTCCCTGAACACCCATTCATTTTCGATTTTATGACACACAAAGCAAGGGGTTGCCAAGTGGGCGCCTTCAAGCGGAAAACGGGTTTCGCTGTGGCGGTCGATGCTGAATGAAGAACCCCGGAAACCCTCCACGCTGTGGCATGCGGAACAATCTGTTCTTTTTCCGTCTTTGATGAATTGCCCGCCGTGGTAGTCTTCATGACAGTCGAGACACTGGCTATGTGCAACCGGATTCAGGTAACTATCATCATGGCAATCCCGGCAATCCACGGTTTCATGTTTCCCTTCCAGCGGAAAATCCGTCCGGTCGTGGTCGATATTGGTCAGGTCGTTGATTCGGTGAAATGAAGTTTCGTTGTGACACAGGGTACAGTTTTGCCCGAACTTGTTGTTGTGGACATCCTCGTGGCAGTTGGTACAGCTTTCGTGGGCCACACCGCTAAAAACCTGAAACTTTTCGTCGTTCCGCTCCGTAACTTCATGACATTCCACACATTCGGTTTCGGCATGTTTTCCCCTGAGCTGAAAAGTAGTTTCGCTGTGATCGAATCCGGAGGCCGGCCGGAAATGCTCAAAACTGTGACAATCCATGCAACTAACTGGCAACGTGCCCTGGTGGTAATCGTCGTGGCAGCTCAGGCAGGTCTGCTCCAGGCCAAGCCAGGTAAAATCCTTTCTGAGGAGATCCACGTTATCGATGTAATCCTTTTTGTGGCATGATTTACAATCCTGATCGGCGTGGGAACCCTTAAGTGGATAGCCGGCCAGCAAATGATTAAAGGTATCCGGATCGAACCGGATGATCTGGAAATTCCGGCCGTGATGGTCGTTGTGGCATTCGTAGCAGTGTTTGTTCTTTACTTCCCGCGAAACATGGTAACCACGATCGTTGTCTATCAGGAATTTGATGGTGGTATGGCAATCGAGGCATTTTTTGTCGGTGACATTTTCACCCAGGGTGTGGCATTTGGTGCAGTTGGAAAGCCCCTCGAGATGGGCATGTACCTCCGCAAGCTCGCCCGGCGAAATCTGGCCCTTTGCCGGATGGATATAAATCAGCAGTAAAATGAGCAGGGATGGTATATTCAGATTCTTCAATTTCATTTCTTTATTCCGGATGTGATTTTTTCACGCTATTTATCGTGTTTCATAACTGCCTCGCCAAATTTTTTGGTGATCGTGATGCCTGCATTTTTCAGGAACTGCGTGGGCAGTTCGCCGCCGGCAAAAATGTAAACCAGGTCGTTTTCCAGTTTCATAGACTCCGCTTTATCATCTTCTTTTATGATCACAGCAGGTTCTTCAATTTTTACAAGGTTCGAATTATATATCACTTTAACTTTTTTGTTATCGATGGCTTCTGCGATCTTTTCTTTGTTTTTCGGTTTCAGCCGGCTGAATTTATCTTTGCGGTATGAAAGGGTAACCTCGTTTTGGTCAGCCAGCATCAGGGCCGATTCGATGGCAGAGTCTCCCCCGCCCACAACCACAATCTTTTTCCCGTTGATATCTTCAGGTTCAAGCAGCCTGTAGGCTACTTTTATGGATTGCTCGCCCGGGATATTCAGTTTTCGCGGAGAGCCCCTGCGGCCGATGGCAACCAGCACACATTTCGTTGAATAGATTTCACCCTTTGAAGTTTTAAGTTCAAAATGTCTGTTCACCGACGTAATTTCTTCTACTTTATGATTTTCAAGGATGGAGATATCATTTTTTTTCAAAACATTTTCCCAGAGTTCAAGGAGTTCGGGTTTGCTGGTTTCAGGCATTTTAACCCGTCCGTGAAGCGGAAGCTCCATTGGTGAAGTCATCACCAGCTTTGATCTGGGAAAAGTATAAACAGTTCCACCCAGCGAATCCTGCTCCAGGGTTAGAAATTTCAGGTTGTTTTTTTTGGCTGTGAGCGATGCAGCAATGCCTGCAGGACCGGCACCGATGATGATCAGGTCGTAAGATGCACTGTGTTTTTCCTTTACAACTCTTGTGATGTTTTCAACCGCCTGACGCCCCTGCTCAACGGCATTCCTGATCAGGCCCATACCACCCAGTTCGCCGGCTATGAAAATACCATGCACATTGGTTTCAAAATACTTGTTTACATGCGGCAGGTCTACCCCGCGTTTTTCGGTACCGATACATAAAGTGATGGCTTCTGTAGGGCAGGCGTGGAAGCAGGCACCGTGGCCTACACAGCGAGATGCATTAACCGATGTGGCTTTCCCGTTTACAATACCCAGGATGTCTTTCTCCGGACATGCGGTAATACACGCACCGGTTTTGATGCAACTGTTTTTGTCAACCACCGGGTGCAGCGATACCGGTTCAAACAGCCCCTCTTCCTTAGCCAGCCTGATCTTTTCTTCGGTTTTACGCGATATGTTTCGCTGTTTTCTCAGGTAGATAAATACTACTATGGCGCAGAGCAGGATTACAAAGGAATAGGTTAATATTTCTTCGATGAGTACTTCCATAATTTAAAAAATCCAGTGGGCACCAAATGTGATGGTTACCCCGATGTGTATAAGCATAATAATGATCATTACCAAAGCAAAAGGCAGGTGTGCCACGTGCCAGTACCTGAACAGTTCCTGCATCAGGCTTAACCGGTTGATGCGCCTGTTGAGCGACATTTCGTTGCGCATAAACTTTATAATTCTCTTGGTTTCTTTTTGATGAATGCCGGCTTTGTTCAACTGCAATTTCAATTCGCTCTGCTTTTTCATGTCCCTGAAATAATCACTAAAAATGGAGAAAACGTCTTTTTTTACATCTTCCTCATCATTACCCATAATGTCATTCCTAATCATGTTGCGGTTCTTTTCGTCCAGTTCAGGGTTAGACTCCAGAATTTGGTCGATTCCCTTTTTCATTTGGCGCACCTCGCCCAGGCTGAGTTCACGGCCTTCTATGGTGCGGGGAATCTGAATGTAAATAAACCTCCCGATGATGCCACTTAAAAAAACGGCAATCATGCTCCAGAAACTTATGGCTACTATACCTCCGAACTTAAAAGAAGTATGAAACAAAACCAGTATGGGGCCCAGTGTGCACAAAAAAATGTGAAATTCAAGCCAGTGTTTTAGCAGTCCCAGCCTCGCCATTGAGCGGAATCGCTTACGGGCCATGTAGATGCCAACACCAATTAGCATGGCCAGCGAACCAAAAATCCCTAACCCGTGACCTATTACACCACTGGGTTTATATGACTGATGGCTATCATGAAAATATCTTTCTTCGAGTGGCACACGGTAATATGAGGTTCCAATGTAAATCAAAACAGCCAGGGTGGCTACAACAATAACTGTTAAAGTTGTAATATAGAGGATATGTGCAGTTCTTGACAAAATATAATTACCTTATAATTGAATATTTAAAAGTTAAACCACTTAGAATCAACCCAAATGTAGATTTTACTGTGCACATAATCAAGACCAGTGCATAATTTGGAAGTGGTTTAAATAATAATTGCCATCTCCGGGCCTGCTATTTTTAGGAGATTAGTCCAAAGTAAAGGCATACACATCAGTTATGTTTCTTATTGAATATGAACCAATTGACATGCTCTGCACAAATCATTACAAGCGACCGCATATAGCCAACCGGACTTCATTCACATCTAATATATTTAATTTTCTATAATGCTTCAATCATCCGCCAGGTATCGAAAAAAATTGCTCTTTTACATTTCCCTCCAAAGCATCATTTTTTTTTGAAACCAGAATTTCTGATATAGCAAATATTTCTGTTTTGCATATGTGAAGATGTATCATTCATAACACCTGACAGCCTGTTAAGGATAAATTAATATCCATCCATCATCAAAGTTGATTAATTTAGCCTGCGGTTCATAAGTTCACGAATACCACCAAAGCATGAAGATCATAATTATTTACGATTCTGTATTCGGGAATACCCGGGAAATTGCACTTGCCATCTACCAGGAGGTATCAAAAAATCACCAGGCAGAAATGCAGGCTGTGAATGAGGCAAATCCGGAGTTGATTGCTTTCGCCGAATATCTTATTGTAGGTTCTCCAACACGCGGGTTCCGGCCGACAGCAGCTATTTCAGGATTTATCAAGTCACTGCCAAAAGGATCGCTCTCCGGAAAAACGGTAGCAGCTTTTGACACGCGGGTAAAGTTGGATGACATCCAGTCGAAAGCCTTACGCTTCATGGTAAAAACGGGAGGATACGCCGCAAAATCCATAATTGTGCAACTGGTTAAAAAGGGAGGAACACCGATGGGTGAACCGGAGGGCTTTTATGTTAAAGGTGAAGAAGGGCCTTTGTATGAGGGCGAGACCGAAAGGGTGAAGCAGTGGGTTTCTGGTTTGATTTTATAAAAGGAAGCGGATTAAATCATTTGGCTGTGATATAAAACAATGTGGTTAGCAAAAGATAAATTAATTGTAGATATCTCACTTCGTTCGTTATGACATCAAGTTCATAGACTTGAAGGGGCAGGGCTGTGGGGGCGGCTTTGCCGCCCCCACAGCCCTGCCACAACAAATGAAAAATAAATGTCATGTCGAACGAAGTGAGACATCTGTTTAGAAAATACCAACTTAGAAAAATGTTTCATCCAACCTCATTAAATTACCTTAGAGCCAATCATTTTAAAATTTGATTCACACCAAAGAAAACAGCCATATATGAACCAGGTGTCATTTGTTGATGATAAACTGAAAATCCTGAACCCAAAGGTCATAGCTGTCTTCAAAACCTCCTTGCCCTGCAAGACCAATTACAAATTTCATATCCGGCACTTCGAGATCTGCCCGGATATCGTTGATGAAGTTGCTCATGTTGGTTTCATATTCTTCCAGGTATTCAGGCTCAGCAGCATCATTGCGGGTAATGAGTTCATTGTTTTCGTCTCTCAGGTATTCAAATTCGCCAATGGTATCATGATCCATGAAAATGGGTTAACGTTCCCGTTATTGTTGCGGGCAAAAACTTGCCCAGACCTTTCAGTTTGACTGGCCGGCAAAAATGAACATCTTGATTTTTGGAGGGGCTTTTTCCTGCCGGATAACCATGGGTACCTAACCGACTTCCATTCCCGGTGACGGTGTATCGATCAATCCCGGGTCGAGGCTGGCCGGCGTACCTGATTCCGGCGAAGCCAGGTACTTGTCCTGAAAACCCCAATGCGTTTGGAGCAGCTCCGTCCTTTCCTGTAGCAGTACAAGCTGACTGTCGGGCAGGTTGGCCTGAACGATAGCAGGCTGTTCATTGAGTTTATAACAAAAGTAAGTGAGTATGCTTCCATCACCCAACTCCGCTTGAAA
>CAYNDN010000241.1:0-7430 GCA_964395075.1 uncultured Lentimicrobiaceae bacterium
GAAGAAAGCGATCCTGATAAATACCGCCACGATGTGCAGTTGACCGAGCAGGAAACAAAAAAAGTATTTTACCACAAGCTAAGTTACATCTACCTGGAAATGCCCAAGTTTCTGAAAACGGATAAAGAATTAGAAACCCGCTTTGATAAATGGATGTATGTTCTCAAAAATCTTCCAAAGCTCGAAAGAATCCCGGTTGAACTGAAAGAAAATATCTTCATGAAACTTTTTGAAACAGCAGAAATAGCAAGATTGCACCCCGACGAATACAAACAGTATGAAGCAAGCGTAAATGCATACAGAGATATTATTAACATAAAAAACACCTACCTCGAAAAAGGAAAAATAGAAGGAATAATAGAAGGAAAAAAAGAAGGGAAGGTTGAGATAGCAAAGGAAATGCTACAAGAAAATGAGCCCGTTGAAAGGATAGTGAAATACACCGGATTAACAGAAAAAGAGATAAACAGTTTAAAAAAATAATTCCAAAAAATTTCAGCATCTTATCATGCTGTTCATCGCAAAAATGTGGGGCAGGCTGTATATTTTATAGTATTTTTTTTCACATCATAAAAACGCATCATATATATCCTGTAAAATAGCTGGATTACTGGATTGCATAAAGCGGGGATGTGTGAGAAGTGTAGGTTTGGGATTCTGAAAAACATTTAGTTGGATTTTTCTTTCATCAGCGATGGGCTTTGTTCCAGTAATGGAATAAGTAGCTGCAAAAATAACCTTCTCTTTGTTACAAGGATATCTAAAATAACCTCTTCTTTGTTACAAAATTTATCCAAAATTACCTCCTCTTTGTTACAAGAAATGGCCAAAATTACCTCCTTTTTGTTACAAAAATATACTATATTTGCATTTTAATAACTTGTAAATTAGCACTATGTATCTTAATCGAAATGCATATCAGAAACTGGTTGAATGGAAGGGGTCAAAAAACAAACTTCCATTGATATTGAGAGGTGCAAGGCAGGTTGGTAAAACTACACTTGTTCGACAGTTTGCAAAAGAATTTTTTGACAATTATGTGGAGCTAAACCTGGAGCGCGAGGCGGACAGGAAGTTATTTGAATTGGATGATATTGATAAAATACTGAATGCGGCATATTTACTCAAGGGTATAAATGTAAAACAAAAACCAATATTATTATTTATTGATGAAATACAGGAACCTCCAGAAGCAATAAGCCTGTTAAGGTATTTTCATGAAGAAAAGCCGGATATTTTTGTTATCGCAGCTGGCTCTTTGCTTGAGTTTTCTTTGAGGAAGGTACAAAGTTTTCCGGTTGGAAGAGTTGATTACTTATATCTGCATCCGCTAAACTTCGGGGAATTTCTTGAAGGTATGCGTCAGGAAGAAGTATTAAAGGCATTTAAAACGATTCCTGTTGCTGATTACGCGCATCAAATATTACTCGATTTGTTCCATGAATATGCCGTGGTTGGCGGCATGCCTGAATGCCTTGCAAATTATGTAGAACACAAAAATGTAGCATCACTATCCAGAATTTACAACCGGCTTTGGCAATCGTACAAGGATGATGTAGAGAAATATGCTCAAAATCAGACCGAAAGAAAAGTAATAAGGCATATTATTGAGACGGCAGCATTTGAACCTGACAGAATAAAATTTGAGGGCTTTGGAAAGTCAAATTATAAATCAAGGGAAGTGGGGGAGGCGCTTGCCGCCCTGGATATGGCCAGGATCATAAGTTTGATTTACCCGACAACAAATGTAGAACCACCCATCGTATCCAATCTGAAAAGAAGACCAAGGCTCCAATTTGTCGATACCGGCCTTCTCAATAAAATACTTCTTCTTCAAGGCGAAATGATAGGTATAAATGACCTGAATGATTTTTACAGAGGAAAAATAATTCAGCACCTGCTAACCCAGGAACTATTATCGGTCCATATGGAAATATCTTATAAGCCAAATTTTTGGGTCAGAGAAGAAAAAGATACCAATTCAGAGGTGGACCTGGTTTACCGGCACGGCAGTTACATAATTCCGATAGAAATAAAATCAGGAAAACAGGGTAGGCTCAGATCATTACATCAGTTTATCGAAAGGACAAATCATCCCTATGCGGTAAGGATGTGTGCAAATAAATTTTCTGTTGAAAATGTTAAAACACCGGGAGGTGTTCAATATTTGCTCATGAATTTACCCTATTACCTCGGTACACTTATTCCACAATACTTAGAATACTTTGTGAAAAATTATGCCTTGTAAAAGATCGCGATAAAGAAAAGGAAAAATTCACTGGAGTAACAAAAAAAAGCACCTGCCAAATATGACAAGTGCTTCGAATCTTTATTTTGAGTGTATTTTACACTTTTTCCAAAGCCTGCTCCAGATCAGCCAGGATATCCTCCACATCTTCAATACCCACGGCAAACCTCACCAGCCCATCCGTAATTCCGGCTTCCAGTTTCTTTTCGTGCGAAATTTTTGAGTGGGTCATGGAGGCAGGATGCTGGATCAGCGATTCCACACCACCGAGTGAAACGGCCAACAATACAAGTTGCACACTGTCCATCATGATTTTACCTGCTTCAAGACCGCCTTTCAATTCAAAAGAGATCATCGAACCGGGGCCATCCATTTGCTGTTTGGCCAATTCATACTGTGGGTGAGATTTCAACCCAGGGTATTTCACCCATTCTACTTTTGGATGTTTTTCGAGATAATCAGCAATTATGATGGCTGAGGTTTGTGCTTTTTCAATTCTTAATCCCAGGGTTTTCATTCCACGGTGAACCATGTATGCCTGGTGCGGGTCCATATTGGGGCCCATATTAGTCATTACAGGTTTAATGATTTTATGGTATTTTTCACTTGCCGAAACGATCATCCCGGCCACGATATCGGCATGCCCGTTGATGAATTTGGTCATAGAATGAACCACCACATCTGCGCCATGCTCAATGGGGCGTTGCAGGTAGGGGCTGCAAAAAGTGTTGTCAACAACCAGAGGTACATCAATACTGTGGGCAATTTCGGCCAGACCTTTCAGGTCAGTAATTCCGATGGTGGGGTTGGCCGGGGTTTCGGTGTAGATCATGGCTGTGTTCGGGCGGATGGCTTTCTTTACTGCTTCAAGGTTTGTGGTGTCCACATAAGTATATTCCACACCAAACTTTGAAAAAACAGTTTCCATCACGCCACGTGCGGGACCATAAAGTGCATTGTGACTTACAATATGTTTTCCTGCACCGAGGAAGGCGAGGTAAACAGTTGTGATGGCTCCCATGCCAGAGGCTGTGCCCAGTCCGGCAAATCCACCTTCGAGGTTTGCAACTGCAGCTTCAAGAGCTCCTATCGTTGGATTACCGAGGCGGGTATAAATGTAGCCGTCACTTTCACCCGAAAAGCAGGCTGCACCATGGTCGGCATTTTTAAATTTAAATGTTGAAGTTTGATAAATCGGTACTGTTGCGCTGCCCATGGGATCGTCAAATTCTCCGGCATGTACCTGCCTGGTCATAAAGCCTGCATTTTCTGATTTCATTTGTTCGGTTTTTACGATTTCTAAAAATTGTTATTGTATTTTGTGCAAAGATATTGAGATAATTTAGATATATAGATTTTACAGGTTTTAACAAACTCTAACAGCCGGTTATGTGTTTCATTGGTTGTGGTTTAGCTTTGTTATTTATAATCATTTCTTAATAAGGCCTCACTACGTTCGGGGTCATTTGTTTCACTGCGTTCAACGTAATTGATGGTCATTTGCTTCGCTGTGCTCGGTGTCATTCATCGTCATTATTCTCGTTGAGACGCACGGCCTGCCCCGATTCATCGGGGGCCGTGCGTCTTTACCAAGTCTTCATTCCGCTCAAGTTTCCCCTCTGCTCAATTTGCCTTTTCATTACGAGTCATCACATTTCCAAAAACCGCCTTCGAAATATTAAGATATTTTTAATCTGAAATTGTGTCAGGTTCCGATTGAAATGCGAAATTTGTCGGTAAATTTTATCAGAGAACTTATGAAAGAAAATAATCAACTTTGGGCTGTGTCGCCCGTGGATGGCCGTTACAAGAATAAAACTGAAAACCTGAAAAATTACTTCTCCGAAGCTGCACTAATCAAATACCGCATCATGGTGGAGGTGGAGTATTTCATTAGCCTGTGCGCTTATCCTTTGCCTGAGCTTGATGATTTTGACTTTGGTATGTTTGAAAAGTTGCGCTCTATATACGAAACCTTCAAGAAAAAGGATGCCCGGAAAATTAAGGAGATCGAGAAGGTAACCAACCACGATGTGAAAGCTGTGGAGTTTTACCTGCGCGACAAATTTGACGAATTGGGGTTGGGCAGGTACAAGGAGTTTATTCATTTTGGCTTGACCTCCCAGGATATCAATAATACCGCACTTCCCATGTTGGTTAAAGATGCACATAAAAATGAAGTGTGGCCTTTGCTTGAAGATATCCAGCAAAGGCTGTATGAGCTTTCATTCAGTTGGAAAGATATCCCGATGTTGGCCCGTACTCATGGCCAGCCTGCAAGCCCGACTACGCTGGGAAAGGAACTTCATGTTTTTAACGACAGGCTGGAACAGCAGATCAACCTGCTGGGTGCAGTCCCTTTTTCCGGGAAGTTTGGTGGTGCTACAGGTAACTTCAATGCACATCATGTGGCCTATCCTGATGTGGATTGGGTGGATTTTTCCAATGCGTTCCTGCGCACAAAACTTGGATTGGAACGCCAGTTGGTGACAACACAAATTGCCCAATACGATAACCTTGCCGCCTATTTCGATGGCGTGAAAAGGATAAACACCATTTTGTTTGATCTTTGTCGTGATGTGTGGAGCTACATTTCGATGGATTATTTCAAGCAGAAAATCAAGCAGGGTGAAGTGGGTTCTTCGGCCATGCCCCATAAGGTGAATCCCATTGATTTTGAAAATGCCGAAGGAAACCTGGGAGTTGCCAACGCCATGTTTGAGCACCTCTCAGCAAAATTGCCGGTTTCCCGCCTGCAACGCGATCTAACCGATTCAACGGTTACCCGCAATATTGGCGTTCCGGTTGCACATTCCATCATTTCCTATAAATCATTACTCAAAGGATTGGGTAAGATCATTCTGAATGAGGCTAAACTGCATGAAGAACTGGAAAATAACTGGGCTGTTGTGGCTGAAGCCATCCAAACGATCTTACGGCGTGAAAGTTTTCCGGATGCTTATGGTGCTTTGAAAAACCTCACACGTACCGGCGAAAAAGTAACCAAAGAAAGCCTTCATGAATTTATTGATGCCCTGGAAGTAAAAGATGAAGTAAAAGCTGAAATGAAACAGGTTTCTCCGCATAATTATACGGGGATCAGCCCTTTCGTTGAATAGCGGTTATTACCATCAGCAATAAAATAACTTGAAAAAACCTTTTACTACTTCGGGATAAATAATTTTCTAATTTTGCCGAAATTTTAAAAAACATATATGGATTTAAAAGACATTTTATCGATAGCTGGAAAACCAGGGCTCTTTAAAAATATAGGTCAGGCCAAGAGTGGCGTTATTGTTGAATCGCTGATTGACGGGAAGCGGTTTCCTGCATTTGCACATGAACGCATCAGCTCACTTGCTGAAATCAGCGTTTTTACACACGAAGATGATGTTCCGCTTGTGGATGTTTTCAAAAAAATATACGAAAAGTTTGAAGGTAAAGAAGCCATAGCCCCAAAGGCCGATGGCAAAGAATTAAAAGCTTTTATGAAGGAGGTGCTTCCGGATTATGACGAAGATCGTGTTTATACTTCCGATATCAAAAAAATGGTAAGCTGGTACAACCTCTTACTTTCCAAGGGTATGGTTGAGTTTACCGAAGAAGAGGAAAAATCCGAAGCTGATGCGGAAACAACAGAACCTGAGGAAACGCCCAAAGAAGAAAAATCTCCCGAAGCGGATAAGGCCTAATGTATAAATCTCTGCTCAGGCCGCTTTTTTTCACACTTCAGCCCGAGACCATCCATCACCTGGTAGTTGCAGGGTTAAAAATGGCCTTTGCTATTCCCGGTCTGCCAGCTTTAGCTGAAAATTATGCTGATGTGGCAGATGAAAATTTGTCCAGGGAAGTTTTCGGGCTCCGCTTTAAGAATCCGGTGGGTATTGCAGCAGGCTTTGATAAGCAGGCCGTGATGTACAATCAACTGGCACATCTCGGATTTGGTTTTGTAGAAATCGGTACCATCACACCCAAAGGCCAACCCGGGAATCCAAAACCTCGCTTGTTCAGATTGCCCAAAGATCAGGCACTGATCAACAGAATGGGCTTCAACAACATTGGTGTAGATGCAGCTGTAGAAAATCTCAAAAAACGAAAAACCGAAATCATCATCGGTGGAAATATCGGGAAAAACACAGCCACTCCCAACGAAAAAGCCAATGATGATTATGTGATTTGTTTTGAGAAATTGTTCGATCATGTGGATTATTTCGTGGTAAACGTAAGCTGCCCCAATATCACCGATCTGGGCGAGTTGCAAGACCAGGATAAACTCATGGCAATCCTAAACCGGCTACAGGGCATCAATCATGAAAATGCCCATCCAAAACCTGTGTTACTCAAAGTTTCTCCCGATCTCAACAACAAGCAGCTTGATGAAGTTATTGAGATTGTTGACGAAACAAAAATTGATGGGGTAGTGGCTACCAATACCACCATCACCCGCCAAAGCCTTACAACACCGGATCAGGCAGTTAAGCAAATTGGTAACGGCGGCCTGAGTGGCAAGCCTATCAGGGAAAGGGCTACGGAAGTAATTCGGTACCTTGCTGAGAAATCCGGTAAAGCATTTCCCATCATCGGTGTTGGCGGCATCTTTTCACCCGAAGATGCTATCGAGAAATTGGATGCCGGCGCTGACCTGGTGCAGGTTTACACAGGTTTTGTTTACGAAGGGCCATTCATCGCACGCAAAATCAATAAAGCACTCCTTGATTGTTGAGGAAATTAACCTGCATTATATCCAAACGCGCAACTTGCCACAAATCAACAAATGACTATTTGTTGCTTCTATCTTTTTTTTAACACTTCGATGTCCGCTAAAGTGCGGGCGATTTACCGTAGGCTCGCCTCGCGAAACGGGCATCCCTTCCTGGGTAGCTCAGGTGCTGACCTTGAAGCGTCCAATCCCGAAATTTCAGATTTTTTATTGGCACGACTTATTTTAGTTTGAGATGTAAATAATAAACTTTCAAAATATAAATATTTTATCGCTCATACCTCGAATCCGTAAGCGTATTCTTTATCATCATCTAATTGAACGGATTAAACGAATTATAGATCCAGATCAACTGACCTCAAGAGATAATTTACGATTGTTTATTTTTGCGCAATTGATTGAAAGCATAGGTTTAGGCGATGTTTTTGATTGATTTTTTTGGATACGAATTAGGGATTTTAT
>CAYNDN010000242.1:0-879 GCA_964395075.1 uncultured Lentimicrobiaceae bacterium
AGGCCAATCCGGCTTTTGGGTGAAATGTGCCATCCGGCGAAAGCCGAAAACAGCTGTTCCGTTTTTCCCGTGGAAGTACCTGCCGCCTTGTTGTGGTAATAAATGCGTCCGGAAAGATTTTCCGCTGGGGTGAAATCAACTCCGCCGGCAAGTTTCACGCTACCCTGAGCGTCCTGTTGCACACGAGGCCCTTCCCCGTTTGTGAGGGCAATATCTGCGGCAAGCACATTATTAAACTTGTAATAGGCAATAAAACCCAGATCGGAACTGGGCAAATGCCAGTACAAATCCTGAAAGGTTTGTGCTACATAGCGGAAGCCCCAGAATCTCTCCTGAGTGATATAATGATTTTGAAGCACGGCACCGGTTTCCAGGGTAAGCTTTTCGGTGGCTTTCCAGCGCAAGGCGGCAAATTTTAAAAACATGGTATAATGAGCCCCTTCGCTTACATTGCTGTTAACCAAAAAGCTGTTGCCTGTTGAATCCATCACCGAAATATCAGCGATCCTGGTGGGATTGCCGCGGTCGATGATGATTTTTGCACTCCAGCGATCATCGAAATCATATTTCAGGCCAAGATGGACGCGCCCGAAGTGGTAATCGTATTTTTGTTGATTTACATCGTAATGTGCTGTGGCAAATACCTGCACAACAGGTGTTAGCTTATTAAAATTAAAACTACCCATTGCTTTCCATTCCTGTGAGAAAGTATGCACCGTCAGAAAAATAAAAACAATTGCCGGTAATATCTTTCCTAATTTCATAGCTAACTTCTTTTTCTATATTGCTCCGAAAATCAATCCGGAAATGGTTGCCATCACCACCACTAACAGCACATAAACGAGGGTTTTCTGCGTACCCATCACACCACGTATCACC
>CAYNDN010000242.1:889-5030 GCA_964395075.1 uncultured Lentimicrobiaceae bacterium
ATCACCAGCATGTTGGGGAGCGAAAGCGACGGGCCGGCCAGCAGCAGTGCCAGTGCCGGGCCTTTGCCCATGCCGGATGCAATTAATCCCTGCAGGATTGGGACTTCGGTGAGTGTGGCAAAATACATGAATGCACCCACAATGGAAGCGAAAAAGTTGGAAAACACAGAATTGCCACCAACCAATGCGGCAATCCATTCGCCGGGGATGATGCCGGCAATGGCGGTATCATCGTGGGTAGAGCCAAGCAGAAAGCCAGCCGTAACCACACCAATAGCCAACAGCGGCATAATTTGTTTGGCAAAGTCCCAGGATGAAATAGTCCACTCACGGTTGTCGTCATCCTTATCCTTTAAGGTGATGATGCTTAAAGCGACAATACCCGTTAATACAGGAACCAGCGGGGCAAGTTTGTTACTTTCGATGAAAGCATTGGACAATACTGCCGATGCTCCTGTTGCCAGCGCTGCCAGCAGCACCCATTGCCATTTTATTTTTAAAATATAGATTAGAGAGTACATGAGCAACAAGGAGAAAAATCCGGTGATGTACCATTTATAAGCCCAGATGTAATACCAGGTGCTTGCAGTGTCGTTGCTTTCGGGCCTGCCCCAGTTGGCAAATACCAGAATTAATACCAGGGTGAAAAAATGGAACGAGGTTTTCCAGATGGGCCGTTTTTCAGGAATGTCAGGGAAGTTCATCTGTTCTTCACGCTTAGCCTTCTCTTCCTTGCGATAGATGAGCGACATGGCCGATCCAATAACCACGGCAAAAACCACTGCCCCGATTATTCTTGCCACCCCCATCTCGAAACCCAGAATGCGGGCTGTGAGGATGATGGCCAATATATTGATGGCGGGGCCTGAGTATAAAAATGCCACTGCCGGACCCAGCCCTGCGCCGCGCTTATGAATACTTGAAAACAGCGGCAGGATGGTGCAACTGCAAACTGCCAGTATGGTTCCTGATACCGAAGCCACCGTGTAGGCCACCCATTTTTTTGCTTTGGCACCAAAGTATTTCATCACAGCACCCTGGCTCACAAACACCGAAATAACGCCGGCAATAAAAAATGCCGGCAACAGGCACAAAATCACATGCTCCTGTGCGTACCACTTGGTGAGATCGAGCATGGCCATGATGGCTTCCGTAAAGCGTTCGCTCTGCAAAGGCATAAAAAATGCGAATGCAAAAATCACTGCCATCCATATCAAAATTCTGATTTCCTTTTTCCGTTCCATAACACAATGGTTTTCTATTTCCCGATAATTAAATAGCGGGAAAGTTGTAACATTAAAATATTATTTGTCCAGCAACTCGGTTAATTGCGCTTTTAATTCCTTACGGAAAGCAAAAGCCTGGTCCTTTGCATAAAGAAAAGCTTTGTTGGTGAGGTTGACAGGTTCATCACCGGATGTGGGGGCAAGGATCAGGCTCGATCCATATATTTCATATATTTCAACCAGTTCCTTGTTGCCTTTGTCGTCTATGTTCAGGACGTGTAGCAGTATGGTACTGTTTTTTAATTCATCCGCAAAGGATATGTCGAGGGTTTTTTTGGTTTCACGTTCGATGGCCTCACATGTGGGACAGCGTTTTGTGGCATGAAAATAATATACATCCACTTTAGTAGTTTCGGTTTGTTTTTCCTGGGTAAAACCGGTGATGGCAGGCAGCATAAAGGCCGCCAAAAAAATCAGCATGGCCGTCATTTCATTTTTCTTCATATTTAAAGCGTTTAGTTGGTTTGTGTTTTAAAATATTTCTTTTGGAAGCGCAGGGCAACATTTACCAGGGCTATCAGCACAGGCACTTCAACCAAAGGCCCGATAACTGCCGCAAAAGCCACACCCGAGTAGGGGCCGAACACAGCCACGGCCACAGCAATGGCCAGCTCGAAGTTGTTGGAGGCCGCCGTAAATGCAATGGTTGTTGTTTTTGAGTAATCGGCACCCGATTTTTTTCCCATCCAGAAAGAGATCAGAAACATCACCACAAAATAGATAACCAGCGGAATGGCCACCCGCACCACATCGAGAGGCAACTCAATGATCTTTTCGCCTTTGTAGGAAAACATCACCACGATGGTGAAAAGTAACGCGATGAGTGTTATGGGTGATATTTTCGGGATAAATTTCCGGTGATACCAATCCTTATCTTTCACCCTGATAAGGATAAATCTTGTGAGGAAACCGGCGATAAACGGAATACCGAGATAAATGAATACACTTTCAGCAATTTGCCCCATGGTGATCTTTTCAACGGCTTCGGTGGTGGCAATGCCAAACCATTCGGGTGCCACCGAAAGGAAAAACCAGGCATATACCGAAAAGAACAGCACCTGAAAAATACTGTTGAAAGCCACCAGTCCGGCAGCATATTCGGTATTTCCCTTTGCAAGCTCATTCCATACAATTACCATGGCTATGCATCGTGCCAGACCAATAAGGATGAGCCCGTACATGTAGGCCGGATACCCTTGCAGAAAAACGATAGCGAGGAAAAACATCAGCACAGGCCCGATGAGCCAGTTCTGCACAAGGGATAAACCGAGGATTTTGATATTCCTGAAAACTGTTGGCAACTCCTCGTATTTAACTTTTGCCAATGGCGGATACATCATCAAAATCAATCCGATGGCCAGTGGTATGCTGGTGGCACTTTCGGGCGATGGCTTGAGCATATCCCAAAAACCGGCGATACCGGGATAGAAATAGCCCAACCCTACCCCGGCAAACATGGCCAGGAAAATCCAGAGGGTGAGGTAGCGGTCCAGGAATTTTAATCGGGTTTTGCGCGGCATGATGAAGGTTATTCGATATTTGTTATTGGTTATTCGTTATTTGCTGAGCACAGCGAAGTGCCGCTGAAGGCGGTATTATTCGTTATTGGTTTTTGTGCCGAAACCGTAATACTGAAAATTCCGGTATTTGAGCCCCTGAAGTTTTGCAGGGATACTTTATCCAGGTATTTCATCAGGAGTTCATCAGGAAGGTCTACGGCTTTTTGTTTGTGAACTGTAATTTTATCAAATCCGCATTCTGCTATGGTTTTGAGGTAATCTGTTTTTTGAACTGCACCTGAAACACAGCCTGCATAGAGCTCGGCTTCATTTTTCAAACCATCGGGCAGTTCGCCTTCGATCACCACATCAGAAATGCAAAAATGCCCGCCGGTTTTTAGCACCCTGAATATTTCATGGAATGCCTTTTCTTTATCAGGAACAAGGTTAAGCACACAATTGCTGATGACCACATCCTGGATAGAATCTGCAACAGGCATATTTTCGATATCGCCCTCAATGAATTCAACATTATCGAAATTGAGTTTAGCTGCATTTTTCCGGGCTTTGTCTATCATCTCCGGTGTAAAATCCATGCCTGTTACTTTTCCTGTTTCGCCGACTTCTGATCTGGCCACGAAGCAGTCGTTTCCTGCTCCGGATCCCAAATCCAGTACATGATCGCCGGGCTTGATTCCTGCAAATTCGGTGGGCAGCCCGCACCCAAGATTCAGGTCTGCATCCTTCACATAGCCTTCCAAATGGTCGTAGCTATCGCTAAAAACAGTGTAATCTTTGGTATCACCTGTATCGCAGCCACATCCACAACATCCCTGTGATTCTGATGCAATTTTTCCGTATTTTTCTTTTACAACCTGTCTGATCTGACTATCATTGGTCATACTAAAAAGTTTTAAGAATTTGTTGGAATAAAGAAAATCCAGATGTAATACAATCCCACCAAAATAAACAACACCCCGATGATCCGCCTGAACCACTTTTCAAAAATTTTCACATTATTGTAAATATTGCCAACCTGCCCAACGGAGAACGCCAGGAACCAGGCAAAGATGATTACAGGAATGCCTGTGGCAATGGCAAAAATTATTGGAAGATAAAGTCCTGAAGCACTGCTTACGGTCATGGGGATCAACATTCCAAAATATAGAACGCCGCTGTAAGGGCAAAAAGCCAGGGCAAATACTATACCCAGCAAAAGCACGCCCCAGAAACCCGATTGGCTTTTCTTACCCATTTTTTCGGTGAGGTTGCCAAGACCGGGGAAATTGATTTTGATGATGTCGAGCATAAAAATGCCGATGATGACCAGCAGCGGACCGAGAATCTTTTCGCCCC
>CAYNDN010000242.1:5040-7429 GCA_964395075.1 uncultured Lentimicrobiaceae bacterium
TTTCGATGTCTTTGCTGATGTAGCCAACGGCTGTAATATTGGTGGCAAGCGGACAGGGGCTAATGGCTGTCATTAATCCCAAAAAAAATGCAGACAAAAACGGCAGTTGCGCGTTTTCGTAAAACTGTTGCAGATATTCCATAAAAGATTGGGGTTACTTTTTTATTCCATCAACGACTCAACAGTTTTCTTCACCTGTTTGTGGTATTTTTCTGAATTGGTGCGCGCATTCATAAAAGCGTCATTGGTGAGGTCGATTTTTTCGTCTCCTTTCACAAATAACAGTGCCTGCCCCGAAGCACCCAATTGTTCAGCAAGCTTATCATTGCCCTCTTCTTCAAAATTAACCGAAAGAAATGTGATGGTGCCATTTTTCATTTGCTCCGGAAAATATTTTTCCAAGGCCTTTACGGACTCGTCTTCCACAGCATTGCAGGTAGCGCAGCGGCGTGTGTAATGAAAATAATAAACCTCCACTTTTTCATCCTCGGGCGAAAATGCCAAGGGTGATTCATTGGTTATAGCCATTGTTTTGTTTCCGGCAAACGAAAACATGATAAAAAATAAAACGGATACGCTGATTAAGTTTTTCATGATTTGATAATTTAAACGGTTAAAAACTTTATTAATTCATCTCTCGAAGGTACACGACCACTGATTTTTACCTTGCCGTCAACCACAAGGCCGGGAGTGCTCACCACGCCGTAGTTCATAATTTCCATGATGTCTTCTACTTTGCTTATCTGTGCATCAATACCTGAATCGGCAACCACATCATGGGTAAGCTTTTCAAGGGTTTTACACTTTGGGCATCCGGTGCCAAGAATTTTAATTTCCATGTTATTATCTTAATTTTTAATTAGTACATGCCAAAAAAGGTGATTAGTTCATTGTTCGTAAAAACACGAACAAAAGTAAAAAAAATTTTATTCGACCAGTTTTTTAAACATATTTTTTGCGAGTTCCCAATTGCCAGTATTGAGGCAATATTTAATTTTCGGGGGTTCGATTTCACCCTGGATAAGTCCGGCACGTTTCAATTCTTTGAGGTGTTGGGAGAGGGTAGATTTTGCAATAGGCAGGTCTTCGGAAAGATCACCGCTGTAACAACACGCCTGTTTTGAAAGCAATTGTAAAATGTAAACCCTGACTGGGTGTGCCAGTGCCTTGGCAATCCTGGCCAGTAGAATCTGGTCTTCCGAAAAAAACTGTCTTTCGTTCATGATTATTAAAATAAAAAAATAAAAAAAGCAGCAGCCCTGTAAGCGGGATTCTGTTTCCCGTAAACACGGGACTTCTGTCATTTATCCGGGTTACGCCTCACGGCGCAACTCTAACGGCCTACCCCTCACGGCATTCTCCGGGTCCCGGTTATCCTGATTGCGTCAGACCCCGGGGAGAATTTCGGCGGGCCACCGTCTCCCAGCGACAGCGGGGAGCCGTGATGTACATGGCCTTTCAACCCATAA
Organism: uncultured Lentimicrobiaceae bacterium; assembly: GCA_964395075.1. GTDB lineage: Bacteria > Bacteroidota > Bacteroidia > Bacteroidales > 4484-276 > SABY01. The sequence goes on from CAYNDN010000242.1 coordinate 6,510, forward strand.
GGTTTACCCCGGCATGATGTTGCCACCACACCGCGTGAGCTCTTACCTCACATTTTCACCCTTACCCTTCATGGTTTTACCGAAGGCAAGCCTTCGAAAAAAACCATAAAGTCGGCGGTTATTTTCTGCGGCACTGGCTGTTCATTCCGAAATACCGGAATGACCTTCCTGTTAGGAAGTATGGCACCCTGTGTTGTCCCGACTTTCCTCTCTGACGATGAATGTCAGAGCGACAGAACGGACTACTGCTGGCAGCAAAAGTAATACAATCTATAAAGACGCTACCCCTATCTTATGATCAAATATAAAAGCTGCTGGAAAGAGTTTTCATTAACTTTGCCGCTTCAAATTTGTTAGCAAGCCATGAACATCATTTTAAATTATATTCCAAGCGGTTACGAAATCGTGATCATCCTTGTGGTAGTTTTGATTCTTTTTGGCGGGAAAAAGATCCCGGAACTCATGCGCGGTTTGGGCAGCGGCCTGAAGGAATTTAAAAAAGCCACCAACGAAATGGATGATGTTAAAAAAGAGATCGATAAAACGGCCTCAGAAACCAATAAAAACAAATCGACCGATAATAACAATCCCGATAAAAGTGGGACAGAAACCAAATAACAGGCACTGAAAAACATCTGCCCACACACTCATGAAAGACCTGACCACCGGTAAAGAAGGAAAACTGATATTACAATTCGCTATGCCCATGGTGGCGGGCAATGTATTTCAGCAGTTGTATAATGTGGTTGACAGCGTCATTATCGGGAATTACATTGGCGATGAAGCACTGGCGGCGGTTGGTGCATCTTTCCCGATCATTTTTCTTTTAATCTCCCTGGTGATTGGATTGGGGTCAGGTTTTACCATTATCGTATCGCAATACTTTGGCGCAAAAAAATATGACCAGGTTCGTCGTACGA
>CAYNDN010000243.1:0-579 GCA_964395075.1 uncultured Lentimicrobiaceae bacterium
CGAAAGGCCTGCTGGGGCATTCGGATGCAGATGTGCTCATCCACGCCTTATGCGATGCGTTGCTGGGAGCTGCCAATATGCAGGATATTGGCTATCATTTTTCCGATAAAGACCCAAAGCTCAAGGGCATTGATAGTAAAATTCTGCTCAAAAAAGTTGTTGAAATGCTTGACGCAAAAGGGTATTCCATTGGAAATATAGATTCAACAATTTCATTGCAAAAGCCCAAAATCGCAGATTACATTCCTGGAATGAAAACCACCCTCGCAAAAGTTATGGAAATAGATGAGGATCGTGTTTCGATAAAAGCCACCACCACTGAAAAGCTGGGCTTCGAGGGCCGCGAAGAAGGTGTTTCGGCCTATGCTGTTGTAATGATTAAGAAAAGATAAAAGTTTTATATTATGAAAAGATGTGGCTGGGCAGCGTCGAACCCTGACTATTTTGATTACCATGACCACGAATGGGGCTTGCCGGTGCACGACGACCGTAAACATTTTGAATATATCTTACTGGATGCTTTCCAGGCCGGGTTAAGCTGGCGCACAATCCTGAGGAAGCGCGAAAATTTCAGGGTGG
>CAYNDN010000243.1:589-7428 GCA_964395075.1 uncultured Lentimicrobiaceae bacterium
AATCGCCCTTTACGGCGAGGATAAAATTGTCGCCCTTCTGCAGGATAAAGGCATCATAAGGAATAAACTAAAGATAAAGGCAGCCATCAGTAACGCACAGGCTTTTATCAGTTTGCGCAATGCATTTGAATCTTTTGACCAATACATCTGGAGCTTTACCAACGGCAAAACCATCGTTAATCATTTTAAGGATATGAAGGAAGTACCTGCAAAAACAGCACTTTCTGATCGCATAAGCAAAGACCTCAAAAAGCGTGGATTTTCATTTGTGGGGTCAACAATTATTTATGCTTATATGCAGGCTGCCGGAATTGTGAACGATCATACCACCGATTGTTTCAGGCATGCACAACTCGCCTGAGTAGTGTGTAAAATATTGAAAAGCCGCAATTTAGAATCATTATGAATTTGTTGTATTTTTGCAAAATGCAAATTGAACTCAGTTGCGTTTTATATTTCTAACCATATTATCATTTTTAACCTATCTGCCGTATGCTCAGGTTTATGAGCGTTACCGGACTGAATTCGTGGAAGTGAGCTACCCAAAGAAAATTTCGGTGGTATGGGGCAATGATGTTTTTTTTCAAACAGACAGGTATTTGACCAACAGGTTAGAGCTGGAATATCATTCGCAATCTTTTGAAAGACTCAACTTAGCCAATCTGCTCATCGTCCCCATGTCGGAGAGTGGGCCTGTTTACAATGTTTTCCTCACCCATGATATTTTTACACCTAAAAATGTAATTGGTGATCCTGCACAAACCGATCGCCCCTATGCGGGTGTTTTGATGTTTGGATTAAAATCCAGTCATTTCAGCACAGCAAAGCGATACCGGTTTTCTTCTGCAGTCTCTGCAGGATTACTTGGCGAATATGCCGGCGGGCAGTTTGTGCAAAACGGCATTCATGTTATGCTACCGGCTTCCGAACCCATTCCCGGATGGGTTTACCAGATTAGGCATACTGTGCTGGTTCAATATACCACAAACATAGAAAAGGGTGTTGTAGATACCAAATGGGTTGAACTGGATGCCCTTGCCAATGCGCGTTTAGGTCTTCCTTACACTGATTTTTCGGGAGGGGTCAGGGTAAGATTTGGGCTGGGGCCTGATTATTTTTCAACCGATCACCTGCTGAGCAAATCCCATAACTTTGTGCATTTCTTTGCGCAGGGAAATCTTAAAACGGTCATGTATGATGCGACCCTCCAGGGCGGTATTTTCAACGACAAAAATCCGCATACCATCGTGGATATAAATCCATTGGTTGGTGAATGGGAAGTTGGAGTTGCAGGAAGATACAACAACTTAGAGGCTGAAATGGGAGCGCAGTATTATACATCAAAATTCAATGGTTCGCTGCCACACAAATGGGTTTTCTTTAAATTCGGCTTCCTGTTTTAACCAGCATTGCGGCAATAATTTCTTGCGGATTTTGTTTGCGTTTTGTTGATTTGTTGTTTCTTTGAATAAAACCATACATCAATGAAAAATATTTTTTTCACAATAATCCTGGTAGTTATAACAGTTGCTGTTGCTTTGGGGCAACAAAACGACTCAGTGGCTCAAAACCCCTACACAAAGCAAAGCCCGAAAAAGTCTTCAGTAGGACAAAAAGTGTATTTCGGGGGAAATTTCATATTTACACTCGGAAGCTACACCTCCATTGGTATCTGGCCTTTGGTTGGCTATAAAGTTACCCCTAAGTTATCGGTTGGGTTACAACCAGGTTACGAATACATCAAGTATAACAACTATTACGGAAGCGATTACGAAACCAGCAATTACGGAGCAAGATTATTTACACGCTACAGGGTAATACCTTCTGCCTACGTGCATGTTGAATTTGCTGAAATTAATTATAATCTCAGGTTTCAGGATGTTCCCGGTGGTCAGGTTTATGAAGAGCGTACCTGGGTACCATTTCTATTTATGGGGGCAGGACTGAGTCAACAGGTCGGTGGCAGCACTTATGCTTACGTGCAGGTGCTGTACGATGTTTTACAAGATGAAAATTCACCATATTCAAACAACGAACTTTTTTGGAGTGTAGGCATCGTTGCCGGATTTTAGCTGAAACACTTCATTAGAATATTTACGGTTCATGCGTGTGTTGTGTGAACCGTTTTTTATTTTTACGGGCTCAATCATTTTTGACTTTACTTTTTTAACTATACAACTATGATTAGAATCTCAACCTTGCTTTCAACGATGTTAATGATTTGTTTCTTCGCTCCCGCCGTTGCCCAGGATGATCCGTATTACATTCCCGAAACTTTTAAAGCAGCTGTTGAAAAAGGCACCCGAACCGAGAGCGGCCTGCCCGGGGAAAATTATTGGGTGAACCATGCAAATTACAAAATTAATGTGGAGGTGTTTCCCGAAACAGGCTTGGTTAGCGGATCTGCTGAAATTAAATACCGGAACAACAGCCCGGACAGCCTTGATTATATTGTTGTGAGGTTGTACCAGGATATTTATAAAAAGGGCAATTCCCGCCAGTTTGGGATCGGTGCCTCGAATATCACTGATGGGGTGATCATCTCCCGACTGAAAGTTGATGGCGTAGAATTTGACCCATCATCACGCAAAGTTTACCGTTCAGCAACAAATATGTACATTACACTGGATTCGCCTCTGCCTCCGCAAACACACACAACAATCAGTATTAACTGGAGTTTTAAGATGCCGCAAAAGCACTGGATACGGTTTGGGCAGTACAGCGAAAAACACATGTTTGTGGCATATTGGTATCCGCAGGTTGCCGTTTATGACGATATTGACGGATGGGACAGAATTGAATACGCCGGTATGGTGGAGTTTTATAACGATGTAAGCGATTTTGAAGTGAATATTACCGTTCCCGGCAATTACTGCATTTGGGGAACAGGTGAGTTGCTAAACCATAGTGATGTATTCTCCACGGAGGTTCTTAAGAAATATCAAAAAGCTGTTTCATCAAATGAAGTAGTGCAGATTATCAGACATGAAGATTATGCCGGGAACAGTGTTTTGAAACCCGCGGAAAAGCATACCTGGGAATTTAAAGCGCGATCGGTTCCTGATTTCGCCTTTGCCGTGAGTTCAGGTTCTGCCTGGGATGCGGTGAGCGTGGTTGTTGACCGCAAAACCGGAAGACGCGCCCTGATATCATCCGTTTATCCCGATTCGGCCGTGCACTACCAGGATGTGGCCTTGATCGCGAGAAATGCTGTGGATTATATGTCGAATCAACTCCCCGGATATCCTTTTCCGTATCCGCAAACCACAGTTTTTGCCAACGGGCGGAAAAGCGGTGGCATGGAATTCCCCATGATCGCCAATGATGGCGCTCCTGATGATTATGCCGATCTGATGGGATTGACCTTCCATGAAATCCTGCACAATTATTTCCCGTTTTATATGGGCACAAACGAACGGAAGTATGCATTTATGGATGAGGGCTGGGCACGGTATTTCCCAAAAGGATTCCTTGAAGTTTATGAGCCGGACGACAAATATTTTCAGCGGAGTATCGCACAATACGAAGATTTTGCCGGCCAGGAAAATGACATGCCTCCCATGATCCCTACCTATATTTTTAACGATTACCAAACTCAGCGCATTGCGGCTTATACCAGGCCTGCCGTTGCATATTTTGTACTTCACGAAACGCTGGGCGATGAACTTTTTAAAGCCTGCTTGCTGGAATACATGAACCGGTGGATGGGTAAACATCCTATGCCTTATGACTTCTTCAATACCTTTAATGATGTGGCTGATGAAGATCTGTCATGGTTTTGGAAGCCCTGGTTTTTTGATCGCGGACTTCCTGATCTGGCCATACAGGAACTAACTCCTGAAAATGTTTTGCTGATCAGGAAGAACGGAAATATTCCTGTGCCTGTGGAGCTTCAGGTGATTTTTGAGGATGGCACCGAAAAGCAAATATCAAAAAATACACGGGTCTGGGCTGACGGGAAGAAGGTGCTCGCTATTCAGTTATCCAGTCATTCAACAGTTAAAGAAATAAACCTGGGTAATGATTTGATACCTGACTCCCACCGCAAAGATAACCACTGGGTTGCAGATTAAGATTTTCAGCAAGCCGGATTGGCTGTTCCGGATATTATTCCTCCAAAAAAATCGAAATAGGGAAGTGGTCACTGTATCCGGTTGGGTCAAAAGAAGATTTGGAAGGCCTGCCGAAGGGCTTGGGTTTCGGATAGCTGCTATTGGCCATCATTTCAGGGATCATCACGATTTCTGTTTTGTAGCTGGCTGGGCTCTTCTTTACAGGACGAATCACAGCATTATTTTTCAACATACTTTTCGGAACCATAAACTGATCAAAAATATACGGGAAATTTTGGTAAAAGAATGTTCCGTATCCACGTCCCATTAAAGGGTACATCAGGTTAAGCATGCGGATATTTCTGCTGTTCAGTACTTTGGGCTTGCTGTGGGTTGAAAGGGCATAATCAGAAACAGACCGGCTGAAAGGCTCATCGTTAAAATCTCCCATTACCAGTACAGGTGTGTCATCCCCGCGAATTTCCATAATCCGCTCCATCCAGTAGCTCAGGGTTTCGGCAGCAATAATCCGGTAGGGTTCGGTTTCCATTTCGCCACTGATGCGCGAATGCCAGTGATTTCCAATCAGGATCAGGGGGTTTCCTTTGTGTGTGGTGAAATTGGCCTGAAGCAGATCGCGCGTTGCATTGCGCTGGGTAACCACATGACTGAAGAGGCCATCGAAGGTAAATTTATCGGCATCATATAAATATGCGATATCAATACCCCGCTGGTCATTCATGTTGTGGTGGGCAATAAGATAGTTTCTGCTGACTGATAAATTTATAAAACCAAGAAGTTTTTCAAGTACTACCTGGTTTTCAACTTCACAAACACCAAGAATATCCGGCCCGTGTCCGTCATTGATTTTGCGGATGATGCCTGCAAGGTTTTCCAGCTTTTTATCCAGCACTTTGCTATCCCAGCCTTTCAGCTCACTGTTTAATTTTCTTTGAAGCCAATCGGGGCGTTGGCTTGAATTATAGGTATCGAAAAGATTTTCGAGGTTCCACCAGGCGACGTTGTAGATGTTTTTCATTGAGGATCTGTTTTATGATTACCCAAACAAATTTTCTAATGGGCAAACGATATTCCTGAATTTGAATAAATAATCTTCCCTGATCAATCTGTCAGGATATATTGGTTTTTATGTGTTTTTCTTTACCGTTTTAAAATATAAAAATCAAACTCAGCGAGCTCGATCTGAGTGCCCAGTGAAATCTCATCTTCAGAAATTGCATCCGTCCAGGTTGAATTTTGGAGAAAGGATGGCAATTCAAAGCTAACAAATTCATCGCGGATGTTAGCGATCACCAGGATTTTGTTCGCGGCCTGTTCTTTTTCAAAACAAACCACATCATCGCTACTGAAATGCCCGGTAAAATTGATTGATTTTGCGGCTTCCGAACTGGTGTAAACTTCCATGAAATTCTTGTATTGCTGCAACATCTCCGGATTGTTGTCCCATTCTATCGGATCATTAGAAAAGAATGGAACGGTTTGAGACGTTCCAACTTCCTGCCCTGTATAGATCATCGGAACGCCACCCATAAAAGTCATCACCACCGAAGCTGCTGTTGCGCCGGCCTGCCCGTCAAAAAGTGTTATCGGGGTTGCATCCCAGGCCGATTCGTCGTGGTTTGTTGTGAAACGCAGTTTGTGTTTACCTTCCAGGATATTATTGTAATCTGAAATGTGCGTTGAGAACAAACCTGAAGCCGACTGTCCATTGTACACCTCTTTTAGTTTGCCATAAAATTCCCAGCCAAAATTCAAATCAAATCCGGCATCGAAATGATCATCGCGGGCACCTTCCGCAAGCATAATCAGCTCCCGGGTTGAAATGTTTTCCAGGGAGTCGATGGCCTGTTTCCAGAAGTCGAAAGGCACGCCATCAGCATAGTCGCATCGAAATCCATCAATATCAGCTTCGGATATCCAGTATTGCATAGCATCGATCATAGCCTGGCGCATATCCGTGTTATCAAAATTCAGATCGGCCACATCCAGCCAGTTTGTGCCCGGCGGATGAATAATGTTTCCTGAACCATCCTGTGAATACCATTCGGGATTTTCATAAATCCACGGGTTGTCCCATGCGGTGTGGTTGGCCACCCAGTCCATCATCACAGCCATGTCGCGGGCATGGGCCTCATCGATTAGTTCAATCAAGTCATCAAGGGTTCCATATTCTGCTCCTACTTCTTTATAGTTTTTTACTGAATAGGGTGAATTCACCGAATGGAGTTGCCCAATCGTACCGGCATCAGCCAGATCACATTTACGCTGAGTGCTTTCAGTTCATCGAGCCTGTTTATAACACCCTGTAAATCTCCACTCTGGCTAAAAGCCCGCAGGTTTACTTCATACATGATGATATCCTGAATCTCCGGAACGTTGAAATCCGGCAGGTCTGGTATGGTGTCCGTCGGGTTGGGGTTATCCTGATTATCTGGCGTATTATCGTCATCTTTATCGCAGGCGGTTAGTAACAAAAAGGTAGTGAATAGCAGCAGGAAAAATTTCGTGTAGTTCATCGCCGGTTATTTTGCAAGCACCAGATAGCCGTAGCGATCCAGTTTAAAATTAGCATTTTCATTGAGGGTAACGCTGCTATCCGAGAAAACGTTTGTGTATGTGCCATGATAAAAATTACCTTTCAACTTCAATTCCACGGGTTTATCCGAAAAGTTGACCAGCACCACAATGGCATCGCCATTCATCATCCTTGCAAAAGAAATAACATCATCAGGATGACTGTTATCAATTTTGTGCATTACGCCGCCA
>CAYNDN010000244.1:0-808 GCA_964395075.1 uncultured Lentimicrobiaceae bacterium
CCGGGGGTAAATCCGGGGCCACTGTTCAGCGTCCTCCAGGCCTTAAGCACAAAACCTGTGTTTGGTTCTCCCGGTGGGGTGCCGGGTAAAACAAGGCTACCCACCAACAAATCGCCATCAAAAATGGCCAGTTCGTCACCGGCTTCAAGTGCTACACCCTCTAGGGCGGCATCAAATACGTAAATGGTCCAGATCAGGTCACTGGGATCGCCCTGAATTTCGGGCCAGTGATTCTCCACAACGCTTGATTGTGTAGCTGATTGCCATGTTAGGCTTACCATTTCATCTCCGGGAATAGCTGCTAATAATTCGGGTATTATTTGGGTTACTGAAACAAAATGATAGATAGCAGCACTGCTTTCATTTTCGTCAGGGAAAACATTTCCGGTATATTCAGGTTCAAGAAATTCATAGGAAGCTAATTCTGCTTCAATTCCTTCGCTGGAATCCCAGCACCTTATAATAAAGGGATTTCCGGGTGTAAATCCTGGCCCGGTATTCAATACATGCCATGCCTTAAGTGCGAAACCAGTATTGGGGCCTCCGGTAGGTTCACCCGGCAATACTATACTCCCTACCAGTAAATCGCCATCGAAAATTGCTATCTCATCACCTTCCTGGAGTGATACACCATTAAAATAGGCATTAAAAATGTAATGTGTCCAGATCAGGTTGCTGGGATCGCCCTGCACATTGGGCCAATGCGTTCCCAGAACTGCATCACCCAACTGTTCATTCAAAATCGGGGCTGTTGGCGATGTCTTTTGGGTTGTCAACTCCAATTCATTGCTTGATGCATTCCCAAATA
>CAYNDN010000244.1:818-7403 GCA_964395075.1 uncultured Lentimicrobiaceae bacterium
CTATAGGGATAAGTATTGAACCACAAAGAATTACTGTTGCGAAAATAAGTAGATACTTTTTCATGACTTTTCATTTATTATTTACACAATATTAAGTTTTCAAATTGTTTCCAAATTAACACCATGCGTGATTGCAATTGAAAAATGTAGTTAATTTGAGGCAGAATCTTTATTATTTCTGCTGTAAATAAATCTTTTACAACTGGTAAAAAGTAAAATTATTTTACATCTATTTTTAGATTCTTCGAAAATACTTTAGTTTTTTTAAATACCAAAATAAAATCCAATAAATATTAACATTTAATGATTTTTTATATTCATTCTAAATTAGGAAAATATTTGGAGTTACTAAAAAATAATTAATATTTTTACGACTCGAAATGGATAATGTAAATATTTTTTACTAATACTAATACCAGTAAAATATGAAAAGCACTTCTTTACAAATGCTTCTTGTGATAATCTTATTTATCACCGCACCAACCAAAGCACAGGAATATATATATCCTGAAAATCAGCATGAAACCGGCATATTTTTGCAACAGCACAACAAATCCGGAATTGAAATCCAGTTTAAGATTGGAAGTTTTGAATTATCCGACTTTGATTTAGATGGGAAGGAAATGAAAAAAATACATATTCCCGGAAACTTTCTGCCCAACAACGCAGGGGCACCTGATCTTCCGGGTTTCAGCAGGTATATTGCTATTCCACAGGGTGCTAAAGCCAAATTGATCGTGAGAAGCTATAAAACTGAAATCCTAAAAAATGTAGCGATTGCACCTGCCCCTGAAATCCCTTTGGACAGCAACAACAGCCCATTAATATATATAAAGAATGATAAGATATATAACTCTGATGAATATTATCCGCACAACCCGTTTATGACTTCTCCTGTAACATCGATCAGGGGTGTGGATGCTGTGATGATTGGGATAACACCGTTCCAGTACAATCCGGTTTCCAAAGAACTGATTGTTTACCACAACGTTGAAATAGCTATAGAATTTACCGGCGGCAATGGACGATTTGGAGATGACAGATTGCGCAGCCGGTGGTTCGACCCCATCCTGGAAGATGCACTGATCAACTATGAATCTCTTCCTGAGGTCAATTATGCAGAAAAAACAAAAAACAGGTCCGGTAAGGAAACCGGATACGAATACCTCATTGTGATTCCAAATAACAGCAGCTGGGAACCTTATGCTGAGCAAATCAAGGATTGGCGGGTAAAGCAGGGGATTTCAACTGGCATTGTTACGCTGAACGACATCGGCGGCTCAACCGCAACGATATTGGAAACCTACTTCAACAATGCATACAATTCATGGGATGTCCCACCTGTTGCAGTTTTATTAATGGCAGATTACGGCACCAATGCAACCAGCAGTATTATTTCACCAATGTATAACAATTACTGTGTTTCAGACAACATCTTTGCCGATGTAAGCAACAACAGTATGCCTGATATCATTTTTGCCAGGATGACCGCCCAAAACACAACACACCTGCAGACCATGGTATCCAAAATGCTGGATTATGAAGCCAGCCCGCCCACCGATTATAATTTCTACAATAAGCCAATCACAGCACTGGGGTGGCAAACCGAGCGATGGTTCCAGATTTGTTCAGAAACCGTTGGGGGTTATTGGAGAGAAGTTAAAGACAAAGAGCCTGTTCGTATCAATAACATTTATAGCGGAACTCCCGGTAATACATGGTCAACAACCACTTCTGGAAATACTTCTGCGGTTGTGAATTATTTTGGCCCTAACGGTTTGGGCTATATTCCCGCCACCCCATCACAACTTGGTGGATGGGACAATGGTAGCACCCAAATGGTTATTGATGCGATCAACGATGGCGCATTTGCCCTGCAGCACCGCGACCACGGTGGAGAAACCGGATGGGGCGAACCTGATTTTCAAAGTGGTGATATAAATTCACTTACAAATACCTTAAATAATGAGCTTGTTTTTGTTTTTTCAATTAACTGCCTAACTGGAAAATACAATATCTCCGGAGAGTGCTTCACTGAGAAATTTCACCGCCATACTTACGGCGGAGAAAATGCCGGTGCCCTCGGGCTTATTGCGGCATCAGAAGTTTCCTATTCGTTTGTAAATGACACCTACGTGTGGGGAATGTTCGATAATATGAACCCGGACTTTATGCCGGATTATGGCCCAATGGTTGACGAACGCGGTTTTCTTCCGGCTTTTGGTAATGCTGCCGGAAAATACTTCCTCCAACAGAGCAACTGGCCATACAATACCAGTAACAAAGAGGTTACATACAACCTTTTCCACCATCACGGCGGGGCATTTCTTCAGGTTTATTCAGAAGTCCCGCAAAATCTATCAGTAAACCATTCACCTGTACTTTTCAGTGGCGAAACTTCATTTACAATTACCGCAAATGCAGGTTCGTTGATTTCACTAACAGTTGATGGCGAAATAATTGGCACTGCCGATGGAACCGGAGCACCGGTTGCCATTGAAATAAACTCGCAGGTTGCTCCCGCCGAAATGATCGTAACCGTAACCAAACAAAACTTTTTCAGGTATGAATCTACTGTGGAGATCACAACCCCGGCAGGGCCTTATGTAGTTTTTGATTCGTACGAAGTAAATGATTATACCGACAACAATGGAAACGGACAGGTTGATTTTGGTGAAACGATATGGCTCACCATGACACTTAAAAACGTTGGGGGTGAAACCGCAACAGGCATATCTGCCACAATTTCATCCGGTGATGAATTTATCAATATAACTGACAATTCAGCCACTTTTGGGGATATTCCCGTGGAAGGCACAGTAACCATAACTGATGCTTATATTATTGAAGTGGAACAGGATATTACAAACCAACATCTGATCAATTTCACGCTAACAGCACAAAACCAGGTCAAAACATCCTGGCAAAGCCATTTTTCGGTGATAGCTTATGCTCCCGAAATTAATTTTACCGGATATACAGTCATTGACACCACCGGAAACAATAACGGAATACTCGATCCCGGTGAAACCGCCCCTGTGCACATAACGCTTAAAAACACAGGAGGAGCTGCAGCATCAGGAGCAGAAGCCCTGCTGAACACATCTGACCTCTACCTGACCATCGAAACCACTACGGCACAATCATTTGGAGACCTCAATCCGGGACAATCAGCCTCAGCTTCCTACACTGTTACTGCCGATGCAGAAACACCAGGAGGACATGTATCAGAAGCTTTGCTCGATATTACCGCAGATTTCGGCGTTTCCCAGCAGGAAACTGTTGAATTCAGCTTTGCCGACTATTGCTACCCCACGGCCAATTGCTCCTGGGGCGATGGATTCACCGGTTTTGCCCTTGATGATATCAGCAATATGAACAACGGCTGCAGCTTAGGTGGATATGGCGACTTCATAAACATGTCAACGGAGCTTACTCCCGGTGAAACATACACGGTACAATGGGAAACCGGATATAGCAACCAGAATGCCAGCCTGTGGATCGATTTGAATAACAACCGTGAATTTGAAGATACCGAAAGACTAATATCTGATTTCAATCTTGCCTCATCAGGCACGATTTATACTACTGATTTTACGGTTCCGGAAGATGCCTACCCCGGGAATAAAAGGATGCGCATAAGGGCAAACTGGCAAAACAGCTCATTAGATCCATGTGCAAATTTCAGCTATGGCGAAACGGAAGATTATACAGTGAGCATTACCGCAACTGAACCACCGGTTGCCAATTTTACAGCTGACCAAACAATGATCCAGGAAGGAGAAGTTATCAACTTTACTGACCTGTCAACCAATTTACCAACTGAATGGTCATGGAACTTTTTGGGTGGTACTCCTTCAGAAAGCACTGAACAAAATCCCGTAATTTCCTACAATACAACAGGAACTTACCCGGTGAAACTAACCGTATCAAATTATGGTGGTTCTGATTCGGAAATAAAGACTGATTATATCACTGTTGTGGCCTTGCCCGGCTGCGCAGGCCTTGTTTCACCGGGGGATGGCAGCACCGATATTCCCATAGAAACCACCCTTAAATGGAGTGGCACAGATAATGCTGATGGCTACAAAATATACTTTGGAACCGACAATCCACCCACCAACATCGAAAACGGAACTGACCTCGGTGATGCATTGATCTACAATCCGACATCACTCGACTACGAAACAACCTACTACTGGCAAATCATTGCCTACAATGGATTTGGCATAACACAGGGTTGCGATATATGGTCGTTTACAACAGAGAGTGTCCCGGCTCCACAAACACATTTCCAGCCCGTTTGGGACTCACCTTTCAACCCTATGTCGGTGATTATTACCGGGGCACTATGGGATGATAATAACCTTCAGCCCGGAAGTGAGATTGGGTTATTTGATATCGATCTGAACTCAGGAAATGAAATCTGCGTTGGCGTTGGTGAGCTGACAGGAGTGTTGGGTGAAGGTAATTTCCTTGAGATCGTTGCCTCAATGGATGATGGCTCCATACCTGATCAGGCCAACGGGTTTACACCCGGCAATGAAATGATTTTTAAATACTGGAACAGCACATCCGGTGAGCATGAACCTGTGTTGATCAACTTCCCGTACCAGGGTTATGATGAGGTTTACACAGCGCAGGGTACCACTTTTGTGGAATTATTTACCACCAGTTCAATGGCACAAACCATACCGCTCAATACAGGCTGGAACATGGTTTCGTTTATGGTTGAACCTGATAACCCGGATATGATGGATATCTTCCAGCCACTTATCGATGCGGAATTTTTCTACAAAGCCATAGATGAAAATGGTGGCTCTCTGTTCCATCTGCCTTTCCCGCCACCCAACGGACAATGGTCGAACACGATCGGTGACATGGCTTGCACTGAAGGCTATTATGTGAAGGTTTTAGGTAACTGCGAGCTGAATACCGAAGGAATCAAGGCCAGTTTACCTATGGAAATCAGCCTTGTTGAAGGCTGGAATATCATCAGCTACCCCTGTGCTGATCCTGTGGATGCCATAACAGCTGTTCAGCCTCTGATTGATGCCGATGTACTTTACAAAGTAGTTGACGAAAATGGGGGAACAATATTCCACTTGCCTTTCCCTGAGCCAAACGGCCAATGGTCGAACACGATCGGAAACTTTGCAATCGGTGAAGGATATTATGTTAAAGTAACCAACGATATTACACTCTCCATTAATGAACCGGCCAAGGGAGAACTTTTTGAAGGAACGATACTCAATCTGAAATCTTCACAATTTATTCCTGTATTCGAAAATAATCCATACCTGCCCATGCATATTATTTTGGATGTAAACGGAAAACTGAACCCGGGAGATGAAATTGGTATTTTTGATGGTGAATACTGCGTTGGGGCTGCTGTGGTTAATGGAGATCATTTAATCGTAACCTGTTCAGCCGATGATCCGGACACCGGGGAAATTGATGGATTCGTTTCCGGAAACAACTTCACACTTATGGTTTGGGACAGTGAGAACAATAGTTTCACAAATCCGGAGCTGATCGGCCTTTCAGGAGATGAGTCCTTTGCCGGCATGGGTACGGCAATCTGTCAAATTGATAATCTCACAGGCATTTCACCTCGTGGTGAAGTTATTTTATCAGCCGAAATCTATCCAAACCCTGTAAAAAATAATGCTACCTTTATCATATCTTTGCAACGCAGCGGCATGCTGCAAATGGAAATTCTTGATATTTTAGGTAATCAGGTTTCAAAAGCCGGAGAGGTGTTTTCCCCCGCCGGAAAACAAGCTTTTGATATTAATACGGGCGATCTGCCGCAAGGTTACTATCTGGTAAAGTATAAGTATGAAAACCATGAAACCACTGCCGAAGGATATTGTAAATTTATTGTTATCAACTAAAGTAAATCAGACCATGAAAACAATTATTAAAATCAGTATTGTAGTAATTAACCTGATCTTTCTGCACGGCCTCAGTGTGGCCTCCGAAAGCAAAGTAATCACTCCGCAATTGCAGGAGCACATCCAAACAGTTCAGAGGGATGATTTTATCAGGATAAACATCACCTTATCAGAACAATTCAACTCACAGGAACGTATAAAGCAGGCGCAATCCCTGCAAGGCGAAGCCCGCCGCGAATATGTGGTTTCTGTGTTAAAAGATTATGCCCGGCTTTCACAGAAAGGTGTTGTTGCAGAATTAAATCAATTACAGCGATCAGGAAAGGTTGAAAATGTAACCACTTACTGGATCGCCAACGTAATAAACTGCTATGCAACTCCTGAAGCCATAAAAGATCTGGAAAAACGCAACGACATTGCCAGCATTGATTATGATGAATACAGAATTCTGCTCGACCCCAACGAAAGGAAAAATGCAGTTGCTGAAGAAGGCAACCCTGAAAATCGCGAGATTACCTGGAACGTACTCAAGATAAATGCTGACGATGTTTGGGCACTGGGCTACAATGGTGAAGGTGTTATTGTTTCAGTAATCGACACAGGCGTAAATTATGATCATACTGACCTTGAAGATCATGTGTGGGAAAGTGCTGAATATCCTAATCATGGATATGATTTTGCAAAAAAT
>CAYNDN010000245.1:0-3135 GCA_964395075.1 uncultured Lentimicrobiaceae bacterium
AGATTTGCAGGGGCTGAAATAACCACGGTGGCAGGCTGGCTCTCGCCATATTCAAAAACTGATGTTACACCATAAACGTACGATTCTCCGGGAACTATCGGATCGGTAAAGAAATTATCAGTTATGGGTTCATCATTGAGTTTGATGCTGTCTTTGTAAATATTGTATCCACTTAACTGGGCACCGTTTTTCAAACGATTCTCCTGAGGTTTTGATAAGAGCTGCATTGATTCACCATTGGAGTCATCCACCAGTGATCCCCGGATATTCCAGTTCCTGTCCACAAAATCGTCAAGGGTGTACCATTCGCCGCCGTCAGTCCTGATCAGGTTACCTGATTCATTCACGGCCGGGCCGCCATCCACACCGGCAATTAACTCAAATTCCAGCATTTCAGCTTCGTAACCTATCCAAAGGGTATCAATCTGACTCAGCGCCAGTGGGAACGGAAGTTCAATATCGTTCCATGCATCCGGGGTGAGATTGCTTATCGGCAGGTTGATGATCGGATTCTGGCCATCTGCATCATCATAAACTTTGAGCCTGACATTGGCACTGTTAACATCATAAAGGTAAAAGCCAACCTTCTCAAGAAGTTTATCCTGGTATGGCATCAGATCAACCGGTGTGAATTTTGCCGCCATTTCATAGGTGGTGCTGTCAGAAAAATATATTCCGCTAAAAGGAAGCCCGTTTCCAAAGCGCAGTTCATCGGGTGACGAACCCGGAGGTAACCAGTTCAGCGTTACTGTATCACTTTCAACAAAAGCCGAAAGGCTGGATGGCGGAGGTATCACACCCTGGCCTGAAAGTGGAAGCTTCAGCGTGTCGCTGTCCAGGTAATTAAAGAATGGCACATATAAAGTGTCTTCGTACACCTGTGCTTCTTCCGGGGTGAAAACAATGACAATCGTACCCACTTCACCCTGTTGAATTCCCCAACTTTGCTGATAGATGTCGAAAGCATCAAGGTTGGAAAACGATTGGTAGAGAATTGTAAGCCCGGCTGAAAGGTTGGTAACCTCTAAAGTAATTGCTTTACTTTCAAACAGCGGTGTCATGCCAAAATCCACTTCCGTCATATTCCACACAAGGAAATCATTGCCATCAACATCAATTGTTACAGGAAGAGTAGAAACCGGTTTGCTGAAATTGTTGGTTTGAAAGTCCACCACTGCATTATAAATGGTATCGCCCAACCCGGAAGTATTCACGATCAGATCGATGTTTTGTACTCCGCCGGCTTCAATGATCCCGGCAACGGCAGAAAGGCTTATCCATTCTGGTAGTGATTCCACCTGCCATTGAAGCTCACCGGCTCCGCTGTTGTTCATTTCAATTTCAAAGGTTTCGGTGATGCCTGCATCCACGGTTTCGAAGAGGAAGTCGGGAACCAGTGTAAGTTCAGGTCCACCAATATGTACCAGCTTTTCGTTGGGAAGGCTTTCGCCGACATCATACACCGAAGTTACCCCATAAGTAAAAGTGCCGGCACCCACATTTTCGTCAAGGTAAAATGGATCTGCTAAAAGATCGGTATTCAATGTTTCACCATCGCGATAAACATTGTATCCCAACAGCTCAAGGTTGCGCGCCTGGTTTCCGCCTGAAACGATCGCTTCAGGGTTTTGTACAAGCTTCACGTTTTGAAATGGAAGCTGTTCTTCAGGAACCGCAGGGAATGAAAGTGCTTCAGGGCCTGATTCGTCGGATAAAAATACCCGTAGCACCCAGTTGTAATCCCAACCATAGTCCGCGACAGATGCCCATTCTCCACCAAGATTGATCATATCGCCAAAACCAGCTAACGCAGGCCCGAAATCAAATGTTGCCGGAAAGTTCCACGCAACATACTGATCGATTTCAATACCAAACCAATAATCGGTGGCAGGTTCTATGGCGGGTGGTGAGGTCAGGTCCAGTTCATTAAAGGCCCCAATACTCAGGTTAGTTGCCGGCTGGCTGTAAACCAGTGTTTCGGCATTTGCCCCGGACCAGATTTTTACCGTGTAGTTTGAAAACTGACTGGCCGGCGCAAAGGAAATTTTTCCAACGGAATTGCCTACATATTCCACAAGCGAAGAAGCAGGCCAGCGTGCTGCGATCCTGAAAACAGCCGGGTCAGCAAGTCCCAGAGACTGGTTGATACCTCCATCGCCGTAAAACAGCCAGTTGCCCTCGCCGCCGCCGTCTCCCCAACTCAACTCCACATCCACGCCATTTTCATCTGCCGACAGGTACTGTGGAGCTGGCAGGTACACATTGGCAAAAATGGGTGCAGATACTTCAGGCGACTCGGGATCGTTGTTGAAAATCGTGATGGTTTCCTCGTAAACGGCTATCTGCGTGGGTTCAAAGATTACTTCGATGATTTCCTGACCACCGGGATCAACCTGAAAATTAGTTATGGCTACACTAAAATCCGGATCGGTAAAAGTGATATTGTCAACAAGCAAGGCCTCGTCACCGATATTCGAAATGGTTACATTGGCAGAATAGGTCTCGCCAAAAACAATATCCCCGAAATCCAGTGCTGTCGTGTTGGTTAAAATGAACGGCTGTGCAAATAAGGTTACCGGAATACTGAAAATGATTCCGAATAAAATGGTCATTAATGTTTTACGTGATTTCATATTTCTAAGTTTTTAATGTTTCGTATGATTGTTGATTTCACCCTCAGGACAAACAATCATAGGCGAACCCTTACTCTTTAACAAAAATAAAGGTATATAAGTTTTGTCTGTATTTAACCCTGCCAATATAAATCCCTGATTTCAAATTTTTTATGTTTAATTCCGTACGATTCATTACCGTGAAAGAGGTGTAATTATTAATTAATCTGCCTTCATAATTGTAAATCTTAATTATTGGTTCTGCGCTCGTTTCACTGTATGGCAGGTTGATTACAAGCATTTGCGAAGCAGGATTGGGATAAACGAGGAAATTAGCGGAGTAAGCGGAGTGTTCCGGTATGAAAATACCTACCTTTTTTTCCGGTTCAATAAAAAGTTGAACATCTGATACCGTCTGATTATTGGGCGATAAGATGATTCTTTCTGAAAAAATTGATTGGTACCCGGCCAACTCAACTTTCAGGGTAAAGTCTCCGAAGGGTACTCCGCTGAAGGCGAAAAT
>CAYNDN010000245.1:3145-7395 GCA_964395075.1 uncultured Lentimicrobiaceae bacterium
TACCATTTTTATCAGTCAGGGTATAGTCATAAACCTTTTCGCCACTTCCTCCATAAAGAAATACGGTGATATTTGACAGGCCACCATCACAATACAACTCACCATTATCGCCAAACCACGGCTGGCAGAAAATATCCAGAACTTCGTCAGAACTCACAGGCAGGGTAAAATTGCCTGAAATTTTGCCGGTACCTACCGGCATCTGGCTTTCGATAGCCATAAGGTGAATATCCAATCCATAAATATCACCTCTCAGGTCAAGCGGGAATGCCTGATCCCAGTGTATCTCATCCAGGTAGTAGCTTGGGATTACTAACGGAATACCGGTCGTGTCAGAAATGGCATATAAAATATAGGGACCCCTGAAAAGTGCCTCAAAATGGAAAAAACCGGATTCATCAGTAAATGTTAGTGCTCGCGAAAAACCATTGGATGGTCCTGATAAAATAGCGATAACAGGAGTATTTTCAACCGGTGTTTCGCCAAACCATACCCTACCCTCAATGTTGTAGCGGTCTTTGATCAAAAGCTGCAGCGTATCCGAAACCGGATCGCATGAAACGTTTTCAACCATTAGAATGAGTTCTGCACTACCATTCAGCTTGTCCTGTTCTCCGGGAGTGTAATTCGCGATCAGCACAGAAGAGTCATCAAATGTACCATCCCCGGTTGAAAGCCAGGCCAACGAGTTAAATCCTGTTGCAGTGGCCTCAATAGTTCTAAAAACGGAATCCTGCGCAACAACCGCATCTTTTCCTGCCGATGCTGTGGGTGGCGGAATGAGGGATACAATTACTGAATCTGTCAATACAGTATCTGCTGCCGCTGACATTTTTAGAATGACCTCCATATCTGCAAGGTCATCTTCACCGAAAAAGTAGGTTGGGGTCAGTATAAAAGCATCATCAAAGGTGCCATCGCCCAGTGTTGACCAATATATCGAGTCAACATTTTCCGGTGTGGTGCTTCCGGAAATTTGTATTGCCAGCTCTCCCAGGCATACACTTTTGTTACCACCGGCATAAGGAATCGGCATGGCAAAGGAGTAAGGGCTTTCATATCCGTCAAGCTGATCGCTTTCACCGTTTGTGTTTTGGTCCAATGCGGTTATCCCAACAGGATTTTGCCAGTATTGGCCTCCAATCATATAAGACGTGTCGATAAAAATATCAGAAGAAAATTCGAACTGATAATGTGAAAACGCTCCGAAATGGACTCGATAACCTAAAAGATCGGCCTCCCGGTTTGGTTTCCATCTGACAAGGACAGAATCTCCAACTTTCTGCATCACCACATCCAGTGGGGGTGATATGGGAGCGGATGTATCGCGGGCAAAAAGAAACGGTTTGTAATTCAACTTGCCGAGTGCCGGATTATCATTATTGTCGAAAATCAGATTATCGATGGCCGTTGAATCAATGGTACCCCAGTAATTACCGGAAATGTCGATATCCTCAGGAATCTGATTCCGAATTATGTTTGATTTTTGCTCATTTCCAAACCAGTTGTTAGTTTCAATACTCAGCTCCTCCGACTCAGAAAAAGTAAACACAGTGTTTTTATTGAGTGTCATGGTATTCTTCCGGATTACCTGTCCGGTAGCATTAATCCTGTTGTCCAGACCATAGAGGTTTGCTGTAAAGCTGTTGTTTTCGAGCCTGCAATGGTGTGCCTGCCTGAAAGTAACAGCCTGATAGTTCTGCCAAAATATGTTATGACTGATTAGGGCAGAATCAGCAGAAGCATAAACTCCAAAGCCATCGTTGGTGCTGCCGTTATTGATGATGATATTGCGACTTACCGTAACATTTCCGGCACCCCCGGATGTGCTATTAAAAAGCCAGACTGCATGCAGCCCTTCTTCTATCAGATTTTCTTCAATCACATTTTCGCGGCAAATTCCATTGTTACTGTCATGAATAAGGATGGCTGTGGTATGCTCATTAAAGTGATTCTGATCGATCAGATTTCCGGTTGAGGAATTGCCGGCATCAAATGAAAAAATTTCTATACCGAGAAAATTTCCTGAAAAATGGCATTGGGTTATCCGGCAATCCGAGCTATTGATCAGGCTGATGGCCTTATTCAGGTTTTCGCTTACAGTGCAGTTTTTCACCTCAATGCTCACGGACGCATTTACTGCAATCCCGACAATGGCTTTATGGATTTTGGCATAGTTGAACGATACAATCTGATTTGCTGCAATTGCACTGATTACGATACCCTTCCAGTTCCAATCTTCATTGCCAAAATGATTTGGCACAAACCTCACCGAATCGGTTTCTGCACCGTTTACCTCAAGATTTCCGTTTTCCACGATCAGCCCCCGGCCCTGGTTGAATTTTACGGACACACCGGATTCGATAATAAGTGAAATTCCTGATGGAACAATCAGATCATCAGTCACTACATAAACAAAATCATCCGTCCAGATCGTGTTCTCCACCAACGGACCTCCCACTTCCTGGATTTCCTGGGCAGAAATTCCGGTAGCCGTTGTCCAGAAGGAAATCCAAATCAGGATCACCGGTAATATCAGGTGGTATGTATGTTTTGTGGTACTTTGCATATTTTTACAGATAATAAACCAGTCCGACATTTAATCCCAGAGCCTGCATACGCCGGTTCAGCGGATAGTTTTCAAACATGGCATCCATACTACGCCTGTAAGTTAATTCGGCAAAAATATTGGCCCGGTTGCCCGACCTGTAGCTGATGCCTAAAGCCAACCTGTAAGCTGTGGTGAATTGTTTTAAATCGTTTAGCGTTAATTCCTTGATGGGAAAACCATCTTCGTTCGAGAAAGTATTCCCGCTGGCCCATATGGGTATTCCCAAACGAAATCCTGCACTGGTGTAAAAACTAAAATCATTTTTTGAATAAAAAGTATATCCTGCTGATACTTGGGATTCGAGCAGCCCAACACGATTGAAACGATCATAAATGGTAACTTCACGATCCAGCGGTATCCATGCTGAATCGGTAACATAGGTCCAGGCTGTATCGTTCTGGTTTACCGTATAAAAAATGTCCAGTGTATCCACGTTAAAAAAACCACCCTCCGATAGGTCATTTGTATATTCGAACCGGTGGCTGAACCCCGTCAGAAATAATCCTGCCGAGAAGTTCCATCTGTTTTGATGAAACTGTATGGCGCTGCCAAGCGAAAAGTTGCGCAATGAAGTTTTCTCTGATTCGCTGATCTGTTCTAATTCGGCAGACAGGTTTTTATCCAGGACAGCAAACCCTGCTGCCATTTGAGCAAAAGAAAATGCCAGTGACCAGCCGTCCTCGCGCTCCGGTTCAAACCGGAAAACATTCCCCAGATCCCGCACCCTTGTTGTTTTTCGGGCTGACGTCACCGGTTGTTCCATCCACACTGTGTCTCTGACAAAAACCGTATCGGTCTGCGAAACAATCTCCTTTACCGTTACGGTATCAGTTTTGTAAACCAGTTTTTCAATCGTTTTAAATACTGTATCATTTACTGTAGATGGGATTGATTTAACATTATTTTTCTGATGTCCGGATGTATCCGGTTTTGGCTGTTCAAATTCACCATCTGCTGCATTGCGACCAAAAATTACGAGGTGATTGCCCACCTGCCTGTATTGCAAACCGGCAAGGGCAAGAAGGCCGGAAATGGCTTCATCCATTGCTTTATTTTCACAGAAGTAAGTGATTCGCTGATCAAAAACTTCATCCGAAGCTTTGTATGAAAAAAATACCTGCTCTTTAGCTGATACCTCTTCCAGAATATCACGCAGTTTTTTGTTATCCGCATCAATCGAAATTTTTTTATCCTGGGCCACTGTATTCATGGTAGAGAGGCAAATAACCATGAGGATAACAAAACATTTGCTGAAATTACTTAAGTATGGTAAGCCGTGAGGTATGATATTTTTATAATGAGAAGTCAAATGAAAAGCCCGATTTGAACTGTTTTGTATTTTTTACCTGATAATGATTTCCCTTCCATTTTGTTCAATATCAATGTGGAATAGAACGGAGAGGGTTTCAAAAATATCATCGATTTTCTCACGATTGAATTTTGCTGTTATTGTCAGATTAGTGATATCTCGTTTAAGGTTCAGTTCCAGGTTATATGCTGCAGCAATATCATGCAGGGCCTCGTCCAGCGGTACCTGATCAAAATCAAGCACCCCGGTTTTCCATGCAAGAAAGTTCAAATTTGTGATTTCGGATTTTGAGAATCTTTTGGTATTCGAATCAAAAACAGCCTTGTCGTT
>CAYNDN010000246.1:0-7327 GCA_964395075.1 uncultured Lentimicrobiaceae bacterium
GAAGGGCCGTTTAAGAGAAAACCCATTCACAACATCGAATACCTGCGCAACGTGGTGTTGTATATCCACGATAATCCCATCCACCACTTCTTCTGCGAGCATAAACTGGATTATCCCTGGAGCAGCTATCTGACCTGCGTTTCTGTAAAACCAACCAAATTAAAACGGGAAAAAGTCATTGGCTGGTTTGATGATGAAGCCAATTTTAAAACCCGCCACGATCAGGAAGTTGATGTGGAAGGTATGAATAAGTGGCTGGAGTTGTAGGTTTCGAACCCCGCCAGGGTTCAAAACCCTGGCGGGGTTGATTTATAAGAATTTGCAGCCCCGCAGATCGCAACCCTGGTAGTTTTATAAGCAGTACCAAGCTCTGTTTCCGGATACCCTGAATTTGCTAATCATTCCCCAATTTTCCTTTGGCTTTAAGACTTCTGGAAGTTTTAATTTTTTTGATGCTTGAATGTCCATGAAGTAACCTCAGCACTTCAACCGTTTCTTTGGAAACCCGGTATATAATCAGGTAGGAGGCCAGGATAATATTACGATAGCGGTGATCTTTTGTGGGCAGATGTCTGCATTCGGGGTGCAACAAATATTGTTCATCCAGTTGATCGATGGCACTAAAAATATCAGCAATAAAACGGTTCGCAGCAGCAAACCCAAACAATTCTTCGTCCTATTCAAATACGGCGATTAAGTCCATTTCAAAATGCTGTGAAACTCTTACTTCTTTTCTTTGTTTTTCAGCCACTGCTCAAAGTTTTCCTTTGTTCGTTGTACTGAAATAAAAGGCCCTTTTTCAGCCTCAGCAATGCCACGTAGTAATTCTTCTTCATCCATTTTTCCGGGTTTTATCCACCGCAATTGCTTTTTATCAAATTCCTTGGTAACTGCCATAACGTTTAAATAATTTAAATCATTTCATGCAAAGATAATGATTTTGGAACTGATAAATTAACGTTGACAGGGTTGGTTTGTTTTTCCAAGTTTGACGCTTGAATGTCCTCCTTCGTCGGACGAATCAAGGTCTCCCGCGCTCGTGAGACTTTCAATCGTCCGCAGGATTTATCTCGCCTGTGGCGGACATTGAAACGTCAAAAAACATAAATGCTCCTCTGTGTCTTCTCCGTTACCTCTGCGGTTTTTCACATCGCACGTTTACCGGTTTTAAATATTTCTTATTTTTGCCCTAATCAAAAATCAATTACTGAAATGAGGATTATCCCGATTTTACTTTTACTTTTTACGCTTTGCAGTACTTTTGCCCAAACACCATCCAAATCCCACATCATCGATTCTCGGGATTACTACTATGGAACCGGCGTTTCAAGCGACGAAAACCGCGCCCGCAAAGAAGCCATCCGCGAACTGAGCGAGATGATCTCGGTGACGGTGAAAAGCAATTTCGAGCACCGCGCTAAAGAAGTGAACATGCAGGTGGAAGAGTTTGCCGAATCCATCGTAAATACCTATGCTACCGCCACCTTGAAAAATGTGGAGCAAATCCGCACCATTCAGGCCAATGGAGAAACAGAAATCTTCTGCTACCTGTCGGAGGCAGCCGTAGAAAATTTATACGCTGAGCGCGCTAAAATGGCCTACCAGATGTTTCAGAACAGCCAGGCAAACATCAACGCCGGAAACCTGGCTTTCGCACTTAAAAACCTGTATTTCGCCAACCTGCTCATCAAATCCATCCCTGATGAACGTGTTTTTGCCAACGATACAGAAATCAGCCTTAAAATACCGGCAACCATTAACCGGCTGATCCAGGGCGTAAAGTTTCAGCTTGCAGGCGACAGGATCATCAGCAAGCGCGAGCGGCAATTAAAATTTGATGTGAGCTATAGAGGTAAACCGGTTTCGTTGATGCATTTCAGGTTTTGGGATGGCAATCAGCTTGCCGGAAACGGGCAGGTGCGCGACGGTAAGACCACGGTTAGGTTGGTGGGCAACAGTGTGGACTTTGATGAATTGAAGGTATATGTGAAGTATGAATATTATAACGCCCGTAGGGAATACCAGGCCGTGGAAGACCTCTGGGATTTGGTTGAACCGCCAAAGTACGAAAACCTGTTTACCGTTGATCTGAAACTTCCTGAGATACCGAAAAGAGAAGCCCGGCCTGCACTTACTGAGGTGGCATTACCTGTTGAAACCGTTTTAACTTTGGAAGCAGATGCTGAAATTGAATCAACAGAAAAGCTATTGCTGGCTGCAAATTCATTTATTCAGGTTCTTGAAAGTGGACGGGATGCAAAGGCCGAAGAAAACTATGGTAGCGATCCTTTCCTGTACCAAAAAGTAGCTGCTTATATGGATTATAACAATCCGCAACCTGCTTCCGGCGAGATTACAGCGAGAGTAAACAAAACCCGCTCAGGTTACGAAATCCGCAAGCTGATGGTAAACCATACATATCCTACGCTGCACAAACAGGCCACCGAATACCTCGTGCTGGATTTTGATACAGCAGGAACCCTGGTGGATTTCAATCTCTGTATCACCGATGAATTGTACGAGAAATTCGTCAGACAGGCCGAATACAGCAACGACTGGGGCAACCGGCAGGAAATCATCAAATTTATCGAAAAATACCGTACGGCATTCCACACGCGCGACATTGCAACCATCAACAAAATGTTTGCCGAGGAAGCACTCATCCTGATTGGCCGCAAAATACGGCCCCGCGAAAACCCGGCATCGGAAGTGAGTTATCAGCAGTTGCCCGGGCAACCGGATTTTGTACAAATGCAATATACCAAAAAGCAATACCTTAAAAATCAACAAAGGGTATTTGATATACAAAAAGATATTTTCATTGATTTCAGTACTTTCCAGATTGTGAAGAAAAACAACACCCCCGGTGTTTATGGTGTGGAAATGCGGCAGAACTACTCATCTACTACTTACGCCGATGAAGGCTACCTGTTTCTGCTCATCGATTTCAATGGCTCCGATCCGCTCATCTACATCCGCGCCTGGCAGCCCAACCAATGGGATTCGGCAGCGCTGGTGAATACGTCGAATTTCAGGATTTATAAGTGACTGTTTAATTTTTGCCCCATCAAAAAATGATAAACACCTGCATTTGTTAAACCATTTTCTGTCGCAAATATTTACTGATTTTGCGACATTATGATATCTAAATCATGGGCGAAAGTATTGAAAATAAAGTTTTAAAAAATAAGATAAGCACGGAGGGGGTCGCTTAATTTTTTGGTACCAATGATAACTTGACTTACAGATATTCAATCGTGAAACAGATTCCTCCCTTCGGTCGGAATGACAATGGTTTTCCGGGTGTTGGGGGCAAAAACAAGGGTGGCGCAGCCACCCTTGTTTTTTGCCACTGCTCTTACACTGATGGTTGTCACTTCGACCGAGCGTAGCGAGGGAGAAGCCTATTATCCTTGTCAGTAAAACTTTAAACCCAATTACATGAAATACCAAAAATGTCATTCCGACCGAAGGGAGGAATTTATATCTCAATGTATTTCAATTATTTACAAGTTCTATTTTACATCCAAAACTAGGGTTTGAGGTTTTTTTTCAATATTAATAATATGAAACCAGCAGCATCAATACTTTCTCTGGCGGGGGCTTAGGAGTTTATTAATGCTTATCGTTGGCCATCTAAAATCAAGTTTTAAAACCATTGCTGTTGTCACCTAAATTTTTCAAAACCATCTCTCATCCACTTTGTTAATTTTGCAGCAAAATCAGGAACAATGAAACATATCTTTTCTTTTATAGCCATTTTTCTAACCATTGGCCTCACAGCCGGCAGCCAGACCAAAAATGTAGTACATCACAATATTGTGGCTGAGATTGATCCGGCCACGTCCGGAATAACCGTAACCGACACCATCCGGCTCACGGATAAAATGCCGACGGAATTCAAACTCAATGCGGAATTCACACCGGTCAGCCTTACCAAAGGTGTAAAAATTAAAATGATGGAAGGCAATGCCAAAGCCTCCGATATTGGCATGGATCGTGACGATGCCGGCGGATCCGTTGGCCTGAAGATCAACAAATGGGAAATCCGTGGAAATCCCGGTGAAGTGGTGATCAGCTACAGCGGAACCATCAAATCTGCCATTGAGCAAAGCGAAGAAAATTACCAGCGTGGCTTTGCCGAATCACCCGGTATCATCAGCGACATCGGCGTTTACCTGGCCGGTTCCACCTGGTGGGTGCCCGTGGTCGAAAACAGCACCATGACTTTCAGCCTCACCACCATCCTACCCGAAGGATGGAAAAACGTAACTCAGGGCAAGCGCACTTTTGAGGAAACCAAAAAAGGGAAACACACCGACACCTGGGTTTGCGATCACGCACAGGAAGAAATATTCCTGATCGCTGCCCAATTCAACGAGTACAGCCACAAAATGAACAGTGGCGTGGATGCCATGGCTTTTCTGCGCACACCCGACGAAGGCCTCGCCAATAAATATCTTGAAGTTACCGAACAATACATGGAAATGTACGTGGAGATGCTGGGCGAATATCCCTACTCAAAATTTGCCCTGGTGGAAAATTTCTGGGAAACCGGTTATGGCATGCCTTCTTTTACGCTGCTCGGAGAAAAGATCATTCGTTTTCCGTTCATCCTGCATTCCTCTTATCCGCACGAACTGCTCCACAACTGGTGGGGCAACAGTGTGTATGTGGATTTTGGATCGGGCAACTGGTGTGAAGGGATCACGGCATACATGGCCGACCATCTGATCAAGGAGGGCCGCGGTGCCGGTGAAGAATACCGCCGCGAAACCCTGCAAAAGTTCAGCAATTTTGTGCATTCAGACAATGATTTCCCATTGGTAGATTTCCGCTCCCGGCATGACGGAGCCAGTGAATCCATTGGCTACGGAAAAGCATTGATGTTGTGGCATATGCTGAGGCGAAAGATCGGCGATGAAAAATTTGTGGAAGGATGGCGCCATTTCTATGAAAATAAAAAGTTTGAAGTAGCATCATACAATGATATCAAAGCTTCGATGGAAGCGGTAACCGGAATAAGCCTTGATCCGTTTTTCCAACAATGGATTACCCGCAAAGGTGCTCCCGAACTTGCCATTCAGAACATTGGAACCGATATGTCGGGTGGCATGCACCGTATTTTGCTTTTTTTGGAACAAACACAGGAGGGGGAGCCTTTTAACATCGACGTGCCCATACATGTGGCCACCGAAAACGGGGTAGGAACTTTTGTTTTTAATATGAACCTGAAAACGCAGGGATTTCAGATTTCGGTGGATGGCAAACCCCTGCAACTGATTGTTGATCCGCAATACGATGTTTTCAGAATTCTCGATCCCGCCGAGGTGTCCCCTACCCTTTCCAAAATCTGGGCCAGCGAAAAAAACCTCATGATCATCCCGTCGAAAGCCAACAAAACGCAACAGCGCATTTATCAGGATTTTGCCAAAAAATGGCAACAGGCAGATGGTGACGAATTTAAAGTGGTGCTGGATTCTGAAATCGATCAACTTCCAGCAAATCAAACAGCCTGGATTCTTGGCTATGAAAATAAATTCGCGAAAGATATGCAAAAGCAGCTTTCTGAATATCATGCCCTGGTTACAGGTGATTCGTTAAAGCTTGGTAAAAAAACACACCACAAGCCCGGAAAAAGTGTGGTACTAACCCTGCCAAAACCCGGTGACCTGACCAAACAAAATATTTTCATTGCTTTTGACAATGAAGCAGCCATTGGCGGTTTAACACGAAAACTGCCTCACTACGGAAAGTACAGCTATCTGGCCTTTGAAGGGGATGAACCCACCAACATCGACAAGGGGCAATGGCCGGTTAACAAATCGCCACTG
The DNA here is from genome assembly GCA_964395075.1 of uncultured Lentimicrobiaceae bacterium. GTDB lineage: Bacteria > Bacteroidota > Bacteroidia > Bacteroidales > 4484-276 > SABY01. The sequence goes on from CAYNDN010000246.1 coordinate 5,835, forward strand.
GTAAAAACCTTTGACGAAAATGCCGAAATCCCTGACATGACGCTGGAGCGCAAACCGCTGGGGAAGATCAAACCGCTTTTGTCCGAAAGCCGGATGAAAAGTGTGGTAAAACATCTTGCTTCTGAGGAGATGAAAGGACGGGGAATCGGCACACCGGAGCTGGACGAAGCAGCAGCCTATATCGCCGATCATTTTCAAAAAGCCGGACTGAAACCCATTGATGAAGATTATTTCCAGGAATTTGAACAGGGATTTCATGGCAAGGGATATTTCAACCTGAAAAACGTGATTGGAATTATTCCGGGAACTGATCCCACAATGGCCGAAGAACCGGTTGTACTTTTGGCACATTACGATCATTTGGGCACAGGCTGGCCTGATGTGCATGCCGGCGATGAAGGCAAAATCCATTATGGTGCTGATGATAATGCCAGTGGGGTTGCCACACTCATCGAGCTGGCCTATTCCATGGGAAAAACCACCAAACCAAAGCGCACCATCGTATTCCTGGCGACTACTGCCGAAGAAGCCGGGCTGATCGGGGCAAAATATTTTGTGGAGCACAGCAAGGATTATTTTGATGGAGACATTTTTGCCGCCGTTAACATGGACACAAACGGAAGCCTTTTCGACAAAAAACTGATGGTGTTGAATGGCAATTCTGCCCGGGAATGGAAATTTATTTTTATGGGCACGGATTATACCACCGGCGTTCCATCGGAAGTCATCACTCAGCCATTAGATGCCAGCGACCAGGTTGCATTTATCGAACAGGGTATCCCGGCGGTGCAACTTTTTACCGGGCCAACCGAAAACTACCACCGCCCGACCGACACCTGGGATAAGCTGGATTACAAAGGCATGGTGAAAGTAGCCACTGTTGCCAAAGAAGTTATGGGATATCTGGCCGAGCGCACCGACCCCATGAACTTCCAGGGTAATGAAAAGGCCGGGGAAGACGCACCAAAAAGCACCGGAGAGGCCCGAAAAGCGAGCACAGGGTCTGTTCCTGATTTTTCGCATCAGGGTGAGGGTGTGAAAATTGGGAGTGATGGAAGGATCGGCAGGTGAAAAAGCAGGCCTGCAGTCCGGTGATATCATCATGGAAATGGACGGCACCAAACTCACCGGATTACGCCAGTATTCGGATTTACTCAAAACATATCAACCCGGAGATTTGGTGAAACTAATCGTGGATCGCAATGGCAAAACCAAAGAAATTGAGCTGGAGTTGGGGGAGAGGTAAACCAACTTTCCTATGGAAAACAAAGTTGAAATATACAAAGGTGCGGATAACCAGACCGAAATCAAGGTTCAGTTTGATGCGGATACTGTGTGGCTATCGACAGAACAAATGGCACTACTGTTTAACCGGGGAAGGACTACAGTTACCGAGCATATCCGAAATATTTTTCGTGAAGGAGAATTAGATGAAGATATGGCGTGTCGGAATTTCCGACATACCACTCAACATGGTGCTATTAAAGGCAAAA
>CAYNDN010000247.1:0-7307 GCA_964395075.1 uncultured Lentimicrobiaceae bacterium
CTTTATCAATTACATTCCGTTTAAGCAGAACTTCTTTAAGTTTTTTGTTTGATAGCATTTTATATAAAAAATTTTTGTTTTTGGACAAACAATCGTCAAGCACATTTCACAAGTGGAGGATGGCATCAAATACGAAAAGTTTGCCGATGTTGAGGGATACATATTGGTGAACGAAACATCAGGCCAACCTCTGCAAACCAATCCCGTAAGGGACGACTACACCGTAGTTGATGGCTGGCCGTTGCAATATACCGGAAACTCAAACCGCGGGGGCACCTACGGAAACCTGGATGATGATCCGGAACGGGAGATCATTTATAATATTGGCGCAGTAACCCATGCATTAAACCCGGATGGAAGCGATGTTGACGGATGGCCTGTAAACACGGCTTCAAGCGGTGAATATGGAGCACCTGCTTATGGCGATGTAAATGGCGACGGGTATGATGATGTGGTTGTTTCAACCCGTCAGCCCGGCACCGGAAATACCGGTAGGGTTTATGCCTTTAACAGGGATGGCTCATTACTATCAGGTTTCCCAATTTTTGCCGATGGTGGGCCTACACGTACTCCAGTGCTGGCCGATCTTGACCAGGATGGAGCGTTGGAGATTATTGTTGAATTGCGGAAATACCCCGATGGATATGTTTGTGTTTACAATGGCGATGGCACCATACGCGAAGGCTGGCCCCAGATGATGGACTATATTCCCGCTTCAGCAGTTGCCGTTGGCGACATCATCGGTGATGAAATTCCGGAGATTGTAGCAGAATCGTATTATAAAGTCTGGGCTTTTGATGCCGAAGGCAATGTATTGGATGGGTTCCCTTATGAGCCCGGAAGCACTGATCGCACGTTTTCCTACTCATCGCCGGTGCTGGCCGATATGGACAATGACGGCCTCCGTGAAATTCTGGTTGGCGACCATGCCCTTTCCGCCGGAAACGGCGCAGTACATATCATCAACAATGATGGAACTTCAGTTGATGGATGGCCTCGCTATACAACCCATTGGATTTATGCCCCTCCGGCAGTTGCTGATATTGACGGTGATGGTAACCTGGACGTAGTCATCGGTGATCAGGTACTCTCCGGGTCAGCGGCAAGCAAAGTTTATGGCTGGGATATGGAAGGCGGATATCTGGATGGATTTCCCATTGGCCCCATCTGGGCCGTTAACAGCCAAATTATTATTGCAGACCTCGATGGTGATGAAATGATGGAACTCTGTTTTGACGACAATACCGGTAACGGCGTGCTGAATGGCTATAACCATGATGGCTCCATGATGACGGGCTGGCCGCTGCAAGTGGAAGGCAGCACCTTTTTTACCAACCCAATGGTTTTGGATGCAACCGGAGATTTCAATATAAATCTGAGTCATACTTCAGGATCGATCTCCACTTCTGACCTCTGGCTTTATTTGTGGGAAACTGATATCCCTTTCAGCCACGAGATGTCGCCACTGCCTATGCTTCAGTACAATGTAAGGCACACAGGCGTTTATGGAGAAACAAACAATCCTGTGGTTTCGATAGATGAAAATGAAATGACGGGCAAACAGGAGGTGATCTGTTACCCCAATCCCTGTGATGATCAGGCCACACTTTTTTTCAACAATAAAGAATTGCAACAGGCCACCGTGATGATTCACGATCAGAGTGGAAAACTGGTAAAAACACTGGGTGCCGATTCAGGAAGCAGGATCATTCTTGATTTTACGGGTTTGGAAAACGGCTTTTACCTTGTGGAAGTTAGGCCAGTGAAAGGGCGATCATATTTCACCAAAATACTAAAAATGAAATAGAAAAACGGCGGAATAATCTTCCGCCGTTTTTGTCTTGATCCCGTTCAAACCTTTCTCATCAGGGTTTTCAGAGGTTGTCAGCATCCTTTTCGTCCACATGAGGTGGTACGATCAGGGGTGGGAATTTTTCCCCAGCTGTCGCGAAAAACCGGCAAGACCGTTTGAAAATCCGATGACGGTTGCCAGTGCAAAGCAGGTTTCCCAGCCAACTGATGCTGTGCCGTTCGAAATGAGATTCCAGGCCATGGTGGCGAACATACAGCTCGTAAAGGCCAGCGTGAACAACAGGGCAAATGTGGAGATGAATTTTTGTGTTTTCATTTTTGTGTTGTTTTTATGGTTAAACATTGATAAGCGTTTTAATCTTCATCTTTCGGCTTTTTATGCCTCCCGGCCTTTTTCAGTGCCTGGTCGAGAATCCATTCGATCTGCCCGTTGGTACTTCTGAATTCATCAGCAGCCCATTTCTCAAGCCGTTCATACATCTCTGGATTCAATCTTAATACGAATGTTTTCTTTTTCGGCATCCGGGGTTTTAGTTATTTATTAATTGTTATTCGTTATTGAGTTACTAAGTTAGTGTACTATAGAGAAATGGAGTTTTTTGGTTGTCATTACTTCACGAAGTTCGGCGTCATTGGAACTGCGTTCGTCATTTGTGGTCATTGTTGGTCATTCATTTTGAATTACAGCTTTGCACTATGCGTTATTTGTTACGATCGTTCCCCGCCTTCTCCCACATCACTCAGTCTCTTCCTTTTCTCTTCAGTCTCTCAGTCACCTGATCACTCCATCACTCTTATACCCCACCACTCATTACTCATAACTCACAACTCTAAACTTCTCTATTGATGCAAAGTCCCTGTATTGATTACCGGCGAAGCATCCCTGTCGGAGCACAGAACAACCATCAGGTTGCTGACCATACCGGCTTTCTTTTCCTCATCCAGTTCAACAATCTCTTTTTCCGATAGCTGTTCCAGGGCCATATCCACCATACTTACTGCACCCTCAACAATCTTGGCACGCGCTGCAACAATGGCAGTAGCCTGCTGACGCCGCAGCATGGCACCGGCAATTTCTGAGGCATAGGCCAGATAACTGATTCGCGCTTCAAGAACGTTTATCCCGGCAATGGCAAGTCTTTCGGCGATTTCTCTTTCAAGTGCTTCGTTCACCTCTTCGCCACCTGAGCGTAAGGTGATATCTGCTTCTTCGTCATCAAAATTATCATACGGATAATGGCCGGCCAGCTTACGAATGGCTGCTTCAGTCTGGATATCCACAAAGTGATTATAATCATCTACTTCAAAGGCCGCTTTAAAAGTATTTTCAACCTTCCATACCAAAACAATCCCGATCATAATTGGATTACCAAGTTTATCATTCACTTTAATGGCTTCACTATCCAAATTGCGGGCACGAAGTGAAATTCTTTTTCGGGTAAAAAACGGGTTCACCCAAGAGAATCCGTTCTTTTTAACTGTGCCTTTGTATGCGCCAAACAGCACCAGAACAGACGACTCATTAGGGTTTACAATCAGGAAACCAAAGGAAAGAAATATGCCAACAGCAAGGACGATAGCCAGCAGGAACATCTTCATGAATATCATGCCCAGCACGGGAAGAACTAACAATAACAAAACCACCAATAACATCAGATAACCTGATCCTGGTGAAAACAATTTTTCATCTTTCATGGCCTTAAAATTTAAATTAATACTTAATTAATATTAAAATGATATCACAAATGTACAACAATTCAATACGAAAAAACAAGTTTTTCCCACTATTTATACTTAAAATAAATTGGCCAAAAGTCTGAAAGCCGTAATTATCTGCTGTTTTCTGAAAATCAAAACATTATGAATGAAAGATTATGTAAGGCAAGCCAACCCTTCACAAAAAAAGAAAACTTAAAGCCTTGCAACAAATCTTAATATTTATTAATATTGTCCTGATAAAATTTTTATCGAGGGAAATTTAAAATCATAAGCCATGTATAATTTCATAACCATTTTTGTAAACTGCCCATCCTGCGGCAAAAGCCTGATGGATCACAAAAAACACATCGACAACGAACCCAGCATTAATTTGATCATCAGCACCGAAAAAGAAAAGGGCATGATATGGCTGAGTTCGATATATGGCAGTTACAATTATTCATCCGAAGTTGAAACGCCCAATGGTGAACTGGCGCATTTCCATTGCACACATTGTCACACAGAATTAACAAGCAAAACGCTTTGCAATATTTGCGATGCACCCATGGTTGATTTTCATCTGGATATGGGTGGCCGTGTGAGCATTTGCTCAAGGAGTGGCTGTAAAAACCATGCCATAGCATTTGAAGATCTGTCCCTGGCACTTAAGAAACTCTACCAGGAATATGGCTTCAGGGGGCGTGATTATCCAAAAAATTTAGACCTCAGAACTACTACACCTGAAAAACCGAGGTTGGTGGATGAAGATGCTGAGATACTTGAGTCAGGCACATTTTTGCAGGCATACTGTCCGCATTGCCGGAAAAGCCTTATCGAAAATGAAATGCTCCGCCTGAAAATTTCAAATGGTGAAGAGGGTGAATTATTGTTAAGCCCGTACCTGAACGTGTTCACATCCAAATCAACAATTTTCCTTCCTGAGGAAAAAACCGTGAAGGACCTCAAGTGCCCACACTGTGCAAATAGTCTCGTAATTCACGAAAAGGAATGCGAAAAGTGCGGTTCACCGGCTGCAAGGATTTGGATCAGTGCCCGGACCAAATTCATCGATTTCTTCATCTGCACCAAAAAGGGCTGTCGATGGCACGGTTTGCATGAGGAAGATCTTTATGAGATCAAACTCGAGGACAGCAACGAGTGGTAGCGTATAAAACGCTTCGATGCCGTAGCTTTCAGAACTTATTTTTCAGAAGTTAATCATCACTAAATAACCTTAACATATTTAATTTATCTGCGATGGAGCATGCTTCATCGCAAACATTATTGTGGTTAAGTTTACACATAAACATCTGGAAATATGTTTCAAATCGTTAGAAAACAAACCATGGCACGCGGCACCATTGTGCGCAACGAAGTGGAAGCCCCAAAAATAGCAGCCAAGGTAAAACCGGGGCAGTTTATTATTCTTCGGGTAAACGACACAGGAGAAAGAATTCCACTTACCGTTGCTGATAAAGATCCGTTTGCCGGAACCATCACGCTAATTTACCAGGTAGTTGGAAAAACAACAGCATTGCTGCGATCGCTCAATGAAGGCGATACCATCAAAGATATTTCAGGCCCGCTGGGAAAACCTGCTGAAGTAGAAAATATGGGCACTGTGGTGATGGTTGGCGGTGGAACAGGTGTTGCTATCCTGCATCATGTGGCCAAAGCATTTAAGGAAGCAGGCAATTATGTGATCAGCATTATCGGTGCAAAAGACAGGGAAATGCTCATACTCGAAAGGGAAATGCAAGCACTCTCTGATGAACTGGTAATCACCACCGATGACGGAAGCTACGGCCAAATGGGATTTGTTACCGATCCACTGAAAAAATATCTTGATGAGCGCCACGACATCAAAATGGTGTATTCCATCGGCCCAATCATCATGATGAAATTTGTGACCCAGCTTACCAAAAAGCACAACATCCCTACCATGGTAAGCCTCAACCCGATCATGATCGACGGAACCGGAATGTGCGGCGGATGCAGGGTTAAGGTAAGCGATAAAACAAAATTTTGTTGCGTGGATGGCCCTGATTTTAATGCTTTTGAGGTGGACTTTGATGAGTTGATGAACAGAAACTCTCTTTATATACACGACGAAAAAGAATCATTATTGGCTTCAATCAGATAAAATCAATTGTTATGCTTGATCATGATGTAAAATATTTAAAATTCAGGTCGTACCTGAGCACCTATTGCCCGCATTGTCACAACAGTTTTAACCGGGAATTGCATGGTGAAAAAACGCTCAATTTTGATGCAATTTATAAAGGTAATCCTTTGGAACTGGTGCTCAGCCCCTACCTGGATGTATTTGAGGTAAGCGCCTCTACCGATCTTGAAAAAGATGCTATTCTGGATGACCTGATATGCCCGAAATGTAATAAGAGTCTCGTAAACAAGGAGGTGCCATGCGGCGAATGCGGATCACAAGTTGGCGAGGTAATTATCTCTGCTTTTTCTAAATTGATGCCGTTCTATATCTGCCTGAAACATGGTTGCGAATGGCATGGTTTAACCAAGGCAGATGAACGGAAGATTAAACTCAAGATTCCGAGGCAGGACATGCCTGAGCAGGACAAAACCCTGCGTGTGCACAACCACCAGGAAGTACCTTATGGCTATACCACCGAACTGGCTCTCCTCGAAGCCGGCCGATGCCTGCAATGCAAAAACCCAAAATGTGTTGAAGGTTGCCCGGTGAATGTGGATATCCCCAAATTTATTTCACTGATTGCAGAGGAAAAATTTGATGCTGCAGCTAAAAAGATCAAGGAGACTAACCTGCTACCTGCCGTTTGCGGACGGGTTTGTCCGCAGGAAAATCAATGCGAAGAGAAGTGCATTTTAGGATACAAAGACAATCCTGTGGCCATAGGCAGGCTGGAGCGTTTCGTATCTGATTACGAACGCAAAATGGATTTGGTTAAAGTGCCGATGATATCTGAAAATACCGGCCAAAAAATTGCGGTAATCGGTTCCGGGCCAGGAGGCCTAACCCTGGCTGCAGATATGCTTTTAAAAGGTTACGATGTAACCGTATTTGAAGCCCTCCACGAAACGGGAGGTGTGTTAACTTATGGCATCCCTGAATTCAGGTTGCCTAAAAGTATCGTTCAGTTTGAGATTGAATACCTCAAAAACCTGGGAGCACGGTTTGAGATGAACCATGTGATCGGCAACATACTAACCATCGATGAATTGCTTGAACATTTCGACTCGGTGTATATTGGCGTTGGTGCCGGATTACCGAAATTCATGAATATTTCCGGTGAAAGTTTGGGTAATGTATTTTCATCCAACGAATACCTCACCCGGATGAATCTGATGAAAGCATATAAATTCCCGGAATATGATACACCCATGCCCACCGGCAACAAGGTAGTCGTAATAGGTGGCGGCAATGTAGCCATGGACTGCGCGCGCACTGCCATCCGTACAGGATCGCAGGAAGTAACCATCGTCTATCGGCGTTCGCGACATGAGTTACCGGCACGTGCAGAGGAAGTGCACCATGCCGAAGAAGAAGGCATTAAATTCAAGTTGCTCACCAGCCCAATCAAATACATCAGCACAGACTTCAACACCGTGAAAGGACTGGAATGCCTGAGCATGAAGCTGGGTGAACCCGATAGCAGCGGCCGCCGCAGGCCCGTGCCCATCGAAGGCTCCAACTTTACCCTCGAGTGTGATCTGGCCATTGTGGCCATCGGCACCGGACCGAACCCGATAATTTTCCAGTCATCACCGCAGCTAAAGCGCAACAAATGGGGATATGTGGAGGT
>CAYNDN010000248.1:0-7303 GCA_964395075.1 uncultured Lentimicrobiaceae bacterium
ATAGAGGTCATTTTTGAGTTTCAAATACTGACGTTTCCCTTCTTTCATCAGGTTGCCTTCTTCCATTTCTTCTTTGGTACCATCCTGTAATTCTCCGGTTTTTACTTCATAGGATCGGTCGGCAATGGAGAGTTGGGCATTGATCCTGTTTGTACTGTCCTCTATCAGTTTTTCCGTATCAAACTGAACCTCGTAAATAGTTTTCAGGTTTATCTTATTCCAAAGTTCCTGGAACTCTTTCTTCTTGAAATTTTTATTTGTGGTTACCGCAATCTTATCCCGTTCATTCTCTGGTTTAAAGGCTTCGCCTGTATAAATGGATTTCAATAACTTCCCAACGGAATCACGGAATGGCTCCAGGTTCTCCGGCAAAGGCATTTTTCCTTTTTCGATGAGTTCCCGGCCTTCAGGTGTGATCTTGTCGTCTTCGTCGATCACATCATTTTTAATCAACTGAAAATGGAGTTTTTTTGCATCTCCTTCGGTTATTCGTAGTTGATCATCTTTTTCATTTGTAAGCAATTTTCCAATAAAGTATTCCACTTCTGCTTTTTGCGGACGGTCTTTCAACGTAGCTGCAATTTCGCTTTGCAGTCCACGGGCAAAAGTTTCATAGCTCTCCGAAGCAATCACTGTAAGTTTGTTTATATCGTGTACCTGGTCGCCAACCAATTCAAAATCCTGCCGGAATCCGTTTTCATCCACACACAGGCGCATACCCCGGCCAACTTCCTGCCGCCTCCGGGTCTGGCTTCCACTTTCTGCGTGTTTCAGGGCACAAATCTGAAATACGTTTGGGTTGTCCCAGCCTTCTTTGAGGGCTGAGTGGGAAAAGATAAACCGTGTGGGCTCATCAAAGCTCAGCAACCGTTCCTTGTCTTTCATGATCAGATCGTAGGCCGAGATATCGTCCGATTCTTCACTTCCCCGCTTAACGGAAGGATCAACCATCTTGTTTTTCTTGTCGATGGAAAAGTACCCTTCATGCACTCGTTCTGCATCATCACGGATCAGATATTCTTCATATTTCCCTGGCATATATCCTTTATGGACTTTGCCGGGATCAGTGTCTTCCAGATAATCGTTGTATTCCTGATGGAATAAATCCAGAAAATCGTTGCAGGCGTTCCGGTATTCTTCTTCAAATATCTTGGCGTATTCACCTGACAACTTTTCTCCATCTTCCCCATAAACCCGATATTTTTCAACGGTATCAATAAAGAAAAGGGAAAGGACTTTGATGCCTTTATAAAACAGTTCCTTTTCCTTTTGCAAATGGGAAAGGATGCATTCCCTGATTTGTACCCGGCGAAAGGCATGTTCATCCTTATCGTTGAGAATGTCGCCTGGATAAATGTCTTCTCCACCAATGACGACTTTGCTTAGGTAGCCATTGATTTCCGTAATAGTCTGATTCTTATAAGCCGGCATGTTCCCGGAAAGTTCATAGAGGTTGTCGCCCTCGGTAAGTTTCTGCCGGACTTTTTTCACCCCTGCCCCGACTCTCTTTTCGTATTCCATGACTGCAAAAGGTGGCTTGGTGGTACTCAGGCTAATGTGTTCCAGATACAAATATCCGGTGGTTCCGGTGGAACCTTTCAGGTTGATTCCTTTTACCTGTATCTTTTTCACCAATCGTTGGTTGTAAGCATCCAGAGCGTCTAAACGATATACCTTGTTGTATTCTACTTTGTGCGTAGCAGAATACCGAAGGGTAAACAGCGGTTTAAAATCCTGCATACTCTCCATGGTTTTTTTGCCTTCAACAGATTGGGGTTCGTCAATGATCAGGATTGGATTTGTCTGGGAAATAATCTCAATGGGCCTTCTGGTGCCAAACTGATCCAGTTCCTGATAAATTCGCCGGGCATCTTTCCCCCTGGCATTAAATGCCTGGGTATTGATGATCATCACACTGATACGGCTATCCGAAGCAAAATTTTCAATATCCTGGGGACGACCGGAGTTGTAAATAAAGGGATTGATCTTGTGTCCGTACAATTCCTGAAAGTGATCCTGGGTCACCTGGAAAGATTTAAAAACACCTTCTCGGATCGCTATGCTGGGAACGATCACAATAAACTTGCTCCAACCGTACTTTTTGTGGAGTTCGTACATGGTGCGGATGTAGGTGTAGGTTTTCCCCGTTCCGGTCTCCATTTCAATGGTCAGGTTGTATCCCAGTTTCACGCCTCCAGGACGCTCTATTTGCTCACTTTCTAAAAGGTCGTTTCGCTTCTGAACTTCCTGGATGTTTTTCAATACCTGCGTATCCAAAATCTGAACAGCAGAATTCCGGTACCCGATGTCTTCCAGAATGTCGGTTTCAAATTCCATCGCAGTGGCTCCCACAGCTTCCAGCTTGGCTTTCCGGATCAATTCTTTGCTTCGCTCCAGGGTAAAGCGATTGGTTTTGAGGGGTTGTCCTTCAAAACAATCTACCACCGCTTTCACGGCATCAATCTGAAAGTCCTGTTCTTTAAATTGTAGTTTCATTCTCCTTTTATCAAATTCAAAAGATTCTGCCCTGAAGCAGTTATTTTATATCGCTGTTTTGGACTGGTTCTTTTATCCGGATATTCCATTTCAATCCATCCCAGGTCAATAATAGGATCAAGATATTTCTCCCTGTTCTTTGAATGATTGCTTAATCCAATTGAAGGAAAAAGTTCTGCTCTTTTTATCCAGTCCTTTGTTGCTTGAAGTATCTCAGAAACTCTCGCATGAATACGATCATTAACTATTGCCTGAGCTTGGTCACTAACTTGGTCACTAACTTGGTCACCAGCTTGGTCACAAAAAGCAACAAGTTCGTCTAAAGAATTAATAATAAGACCATTAACTTGGTTACCAACTTGGTCACTAACTTGGTCTTTAACTTGGTCTTTTGCCAGAGGATGAACCGGAAGTGTTACCAGCACATAATGTTCATCATCTGTTTCAAAAACAGGCTTTGGAGAACCATTATCACTCATAGCATCATAAATGATTGGAAAGCCGGTTCCTCTCCCCTCTGTTAGATGAAGTTCTTTCAGAAAATCTCCAATCCTGCGATTCCGGTATTCCCGGGCAATGATTTGACGCTGTGTCGCCAAAATTTTTGCATTCACGGGCGGAACCGGTCCCGGATGGCTTAGGATGGTAATCTTGTCAGGGAAAATCTGTACCTCGATCGGTGACCCCAATTCATAGCTTTTGTGGTAAACAGCATTGGAAAGGGCTTCCTCAATGGCTTCGTAGGGATAATTAAAAAAACGGTCGGCTTCTGCTCTGTCTTTGTGCTTAACAACTTTTTCTTTTATGATAATAGTCTGAATAAAAGAAAGGGCATCTCTAAGGTGTTTTTGCACCGGCCCTTTAAAATAAACCTCTTCAAATTTTTTGCCCGATTTGTCTTTGTGCCACACCAGTTCAATCCATGCCCGGCTGAAAAACTGCTCCGGTGTTTTGGAAAAGAACAAAAGGCCAACGTTCACCGGTCGTAAATCTTCTTGTGGCCCTTTGGCAATGAACATAGTCCTGCACAAATCTTCAAAAGGAATCTTTTTACTTTCTTCGTACAGACTGCTTTTTATCTCGTACAAATGAGCCTGGATCAGTCCCAGGTCAAAATCTTTGAGACTGGCCTGGTTGTTTACCCGGTCATCAAACGGAATACGGGCGGCCAAAGCCTGTAATTTACGCAGGTTTTCACCCCGGGCAATAACGCTGTTGGAGGTTATTCTTACATAGGAAAATCGTTGTGCTCCTTTTGCCAGGGATTCCGGCGCATCATAAGGCCGGTTGTCTCCTGCCGGACACCAGAGGACAAGGATATGTTTTCCATCAATTTCGTAAGGCTGGGTTATGGGGAAATATGCAGGACTGATCCTGTTTCCCAACTCAATAATTTTTTTCTGGATAGCATCCAGCTGGTTTTGCTGCAATCCGGCAGGAGGCAAAACAGGTTGACCGTTATTGTCGGCCACGCCGATAATGATGTATCCGCCGCCCCAGTTGTTCAGGTCGTTGGCAAAAGCACACATGGAGTGGATCACATCCTCCGGATTCCAGCCTTCTTTAAACTCCAGCCGTTCCCATTCTACGGTGCGGCCGTGTATAAGGTCGTGTATGTTGATTGGCAGTCCCATGGTTAAATCACTTTCATTTCCGTTTCCGGGGAGAGCTGTTTGAGCAACTGTTTTACATTCACTTTAGCGGTATCGTTTTTAAACCCGCTGTCGCGGAAAACGATTCGTAATGGTTTATCACCGGCGATGGCCTTGGCAAAGTCTTCATCAATGCCATCATCAAAACAGGCGTAGAGGGAATTTTTGGCCACTTTAAAAACCTGCTTCCCGTTTACGGTGGCCTGTGCTATTTTGAGCGAAAGCGGCAACCCCCAGTCCAGCATCACCTGTGCCAGGAGGTCATCTGCTGTTCTATCCGGTTTCACATTATCCGAAAAAAGTTCCAGATTTTCCTGCTTGTAATCCTGGGGTTTGTAATAAACATCCTGCATATTGCTGCTATCCAAACGATACACACGGAAACCATAATCCTGCTCATCTTTGGTATTAGCAAACAAGCCGTCTTTTTTTGCTTTTTCTTTTTTTTCTTCTTTTATATTCTTGGCTGCCCGGCGGATGCGCTCTTTTCCTATATCGCATAAATTCTTGTACCCAGCTTTAGAAGCTTCGCTTCCCCCTTCAGTTTGTTCAGGAATTTGAATGTTTAAATAACTGATTGAACTACCTTCGGAATTTTGTCTTAGAACTGCTTCAGCAAGAGGGGAAGATCCAGCGAAGAAATCAAGCACAATTGCTTCCTCAGAAACAGATGTTTGAAGCATTCTTTCAATTATTCCAATTGGCTTAGGTGTATCAAAAACAGCAATCCCATCGAATAATTTGGTTAACTCTCTTTTTGCAGAATCATTGGTTCCCACTTCTTTAGCGAGCCATAGGGTTTCAATTGTAAGACCTTGTTGTCCTTCTGTTATAAATTTTTTAATCCTTGGTACTCCATTTCCGTCTGAACCAAACCATATTCTATTATCCTCAATAACTTCATTCATTTTGGATTCGGTATATCTCCAACATGAACCAGATGGTGGATCTACTTTTCTGCCAGAAGGTGTAGTAAGTGTGTAGAATTGGTTTTTCGTGCCATGTCCAGCTTGTGCAATGGCAGGTACGGATGTCCAAACACCACGAGGATCATTATCTGGATTTTTATATCTCTCCTTCGCAGCATCATCCATTGGTAGAAGACCCAAGACTCTTCCAGAAGTAACTCTGTCCTTAGCAAAACATACTATATAGTCGTGCCTAGTAGATACTTCCTTTCTGTTTTCTCTGGTAATTCTTTTTTCCCAGATAAACGTTGAAATCAAATTTTGCTCTCCAAATATTTCCTTGCCCAATGACAGTATGTTCTTTAATTCTATGTCATCAATTGAGACAAAAATCACCCCGTCCTGAGTCAATAGATTTCTTGCCAACTTTAATCTCGGATACATCATGCTCAACCAATCAGAATGATACCTTCCACCACTGTCAGGATTCACCACCAGGCGTTGGTTGTATTCATCTTTTTGCCCGCTTTCAAAGAGTTCTTGCTGGCCATCTTTGCTAAAGTTGTCATTATAAATGAAGTCCTTCCCTGTGTTGTATGGAGGATCAATGTAAATCATCTTAATCTTCCCAAGGTAGCTTTCCTGTAGGATTTTCAGTACTTCCAGGTTGTCGCCTTCTATGTAGAGGTTTTCGGTGTTGTCAAAATCAACGGAATCCTCCCGTACCGGCCGCAGGGTTTTGGTAGTGGGTAGATTGGCCGTTACTATGGCTTCTTTCTTCCCGGGCCATTCCAGGCGGTAGCGTTCTTTGTTGCCTTCCACCACGGCGTGGTTGAGTTCCTGTTTCAATAAGTCAAAATCAATGGCCTTGCCATCGGCACTTTCTGTAACACAGTTGGGAAACAGGGCGGCAATTTTTTCAAAATTATCGTTCACCAGGTCGGGTGATTGCATGTCAAGTTTATCAATGTCCATTAATCAGTTTTTTTATTGGAAACAATAAGGATTTTAACGTCAACATCCAGAATGTCCGCAATTTTCAGGAGAATTTCCAAACGGGGCTGTTGCCGGTTGCCCACATAGGCATTTACCATGTTGTAGCTTTTACCCAGCTTTGAGGCCAGCCATTTCTGGCTCCGGCCTTGTTCTTCCAGTACTTCTTTTATGCGGTTCATAATGAAATTTATTGCATGTAAAAGTATGAAAAATGAAACAGGACACTAAAAAATGAGATAAAAATTTATTGTTTTGCGGGGTAATTGAAAAAAATAAAGAGGCTGTCCGGAAAAGTCCGGGCAGCCTCTTTTGAAAAAGGAATAATCCTCCAACTATTCCTATTTCTTTATTAAACGTTTTGAGAAAAGATTTCCATCAATCTCAACCTGGAGCAGGTAAACCCCGGGAGTAAACGAGCTTATATCCACAGTTGTTTGCTGGCTTTCGATCTGCCATAATCCGGCTTTCTGACCATCAAGTCTGTAAATGGTAAGCAATCCACCTGAAGTATTCTCCTGATCAATTGAAAGCGTAAATTCATCTTTTGCAGGGTTTGGGAGATCAGGAAAGTGTTTTGGATTTATCACTCAGTATTCAATCTTCATCCTTTCTGTAAATTGCTTTTCGATGAGTTGTTCCAAGGTGTATTCAGGTTCTTTTTCAGGATGTTCTATAAAATCAATGGGATCCATTTTAACCAGGTAATCGGCCAGGTCGCCTCCATCGGTATCCGAATTGCCTTCAATTAAATCCGATATGGAAATATTTGTGCCTGGGAATTGCTTTTTGAAATGTTCCGCTTTTTTACTCCATTCATTGTAAGCATTATCATCCGGAAATAAAACTATATTCCTACCCTTTAGTGCTTCAAACCTTTCGGCTGTCAGGCTGCTTTTGTTATACACTGCCAGCCATAACATATTGGCAGGAACTTCAGGCAAGCCAAAAAACAGGGTTCCGTAAATAGCTGTTTTTGGAGCTTCAACCAAAGCAATTGTATTGGTAGGATACCTGCTGAACAGGTGCGCACCAAAAAAGCAGTTTACCCTTTTTTCATTCTGTTTGTATCCTTCCAACCACTTTGGTAAATCCTTACCGGCCTGCTTGCATTTGTATTCGATCATGCTGTGGATAAAACCTTGTCCGGTGGTGTGATTATCCCGGTCGAATTCTTTAGCCTGGATCGCATGAATGTTGCCTTTGTGATCGATGTATGGAAAAGTGATTGCACCTTTTCTGTAGCCGCTGGGG
>CAYNDN010000249.1:0-7272 GCA_964395075.1 uncultured Lentimicrobiaceae bacterium
CATTGCCATCAGATCACTTCTGAAAACCGTAATGCTCACGTAAGCATCTATGGGTTCATAATATTTAAAATATTTGATTAATCTTTTTCCTTCGTGTTCAACCTCCACTTTCCCTAAGCTAACTCCGGTTGAGCTGATTTCATTGTAAAAAGTAATATCCTCACCAAAACCCCTGTTGTTGCCGGGAGGAATCAAAAATTCGCCATCACCGGAAATCAGTGTGGGATACCCGTTGCCGTAGTAGGACTTCTGCATGAAAATTTCTTTCAGGCCGGTTAGGTCTTTTTCTTTCACACCCACATATAAAATCCCTTCAATTTCTCCATTCAGCCATATAGGTTCGTAGGCGGTAAGGTACCAGTCGTTCACCACAAAAGCCCTTCCCCTGTATATTTCGCCACGAAGGATTGTTTGTATCACCGGCGAACTGTTTGGAATATACGTTCCGATGGCACGCTGCCCGTCCAGCTTCATCACGTTGGTTGAAACCCTTAAAAAACCTTCCGGAATGCGTTGGAAAATGGTTGCGGTTTGCACCGACATATTCTTGATGGCATCCACAATATCAGTGGTTTCCTGGATAATCCGGCCATTTAACTCCCATTGCGGAACTTCCACATTGTGCGAAACCTTGGTTATCTGGTTGGTAGCATCAAATGACGCCATTTCCCCGGTGAGTTGCATTTCTCCCAGGTTATAAAAATATTCATGGGCAAGGTTCAGCGATATATCCACCATTTCCTGATGGCCTTTCACCTGCACATCCACCAGGTTGGTAAGGTCGTTGATTTCCTCCATCATTGTGGTATCCGATTCATGAATTATCCTGCTGTGCCTTGTGGTAATGGTGTAGGTTCCAAACCCTACAATGATGATCATGAAAGTTAATATGAGCACAAGATTGAGCCGTGTGGCTATTTTCAGGTCTTTGAACTTTTTCATAGCATTGTGTTTGATTCACTAATTGGAGGTTAAAGATATGTAAATTAACACAATCAGTCAGTCGGCTATAAAATTTTCTAAAAAATAGAATCATAATAGTAAAAAACTATATCGCTATTTTCCGATTGTTTCAAATAAAATGAGAGATCAAATCAGGATAGGGTGTAGTTTGAAATAAATTTTTGCAAGATAAAATAAAAAGGTTCCTGTGCAGGTCGGACATTCTTCAAAACAAATCCCGAAACTATCTGGAGGCTGTCTGCATATTTGTAGAGAACATAATCTGTCCCTGTTCGGATTTCTCCCTGTCGATGGTAAACTTAAAATAAAAACCCAGGGTGAATACTGCAAAAGCACTCACAATGTGCCATAAAAAGTGTGTGCCCTGTGGCAGCAATTCAGGGAACGGGTTGGGTGTGGGATGATCGAGGCTGCGGAAAACCAGCGCGATCCCCAGGAACAAAAAACTCAGAAACAGCAGGTGCCATTTGTAAAATCTGGTCCTGAGGAGATGAATAAAGGATGGCAACATCAACGACAAGCCAATGAAGAGGTAGCCAATGTTTGCCGCCATTTCCTGAATGTATTGCCGCAGGCTGAACACCGAAAAAATGGCCAGGGCATAAAAAGCGATCACTGCAATAACCGAAACCACAGGTTTTTTGGTCACTTTATTCCACATGTACCAGGCCAGGAAAAGATTCATGATGAATGCAGGCATCCAGTCCAGCAGCAGTACCAGCTGCGATGATCTGAAAGCATGGTAGAGCGTTGAGCCAACTCCGTTCATAAACAGCAATGGAAGCAGCAAAGTAATAACCCAATATTTGCGGTAATTGCCCCTGATTTTCCAAATCCAGAAAAATACCGGGACCAGAAAAAACAAAGATGAAAATGCGTTCCACGGTTCTTTGATCAGGCTGTGGGCATGAAACTCATGATAAAGCGGCCCGCGATCGTGGATAAAATCATGAGGATTTATATTTTCTGAAATATGTAATGCAATGTCAATTAAACTCATAGCAGTGAAACAACGATTTTTTAAATTGGTTTCGCGGAAAGCCTTTTTCTAATTTTAAAAAA
This sequence comes from uncultured Lentimicrobiaceae bacterium, assembly GCA_964395075.1. Lineage (GTDB taxonomy): Bacteria > Bacteroidota > Bacteroidia > Bacteroidales > 4484-276 > SABY01. Next base: position 2,026 of record CAYNDN010000249.1, read on the forward strand.
TATTAATCCGGGGTACGATCAGGTTACGTTCTTTTTTAACCCGAGAATTTCACAAGTATATTTGCGCTTTAGCCCGAGAATTTCACAAGTATACTTTCGTTTTAACCCGATAATTTCACTAATAGGTTTTTATTTAAAGCATATTATTGCTAATTTTGGGGCATAATTTGACAAAAATGATTAAACGCCAAAATTACGAGATTGTATTAAAATCGCTCCAAAAAGAAGAAATTACAATACTTATCGGGGCAAGGCAGGTAGGCAAGACTACCTTATTGCGCGAAATATTTAAAGACCTGACAAAAAAAGGCAATAAGGTATTGTACCTCAATCTGGATATTGAGGACGATGCTGTTCAACTCAATTCACAACAAAACCTGATGAACAGAATACGTTTGGAATTTGGTGACCAAACAGGATATGTCTGCATCGATGAGATACAGCAAAAAGAGGATGCCGGACGATTTTTGAAGGGAGTATTCGACATGGGAACCAATCACAAATTTGTGGTTTCAGGATCAGGTAGTCTTGAGTTAAAAGAAAAAATTGGTGAAGCACTTACAGGAAGAAAACACACATTAATATTGAATCCGGTAAATTTTACAGAATTTTGTGACTACAGAACAGGTTACAAGTATTCTCAAAGACTTGACTTATACTTTTCGGTTGAGCAAGAAAAATCAGCTGTGATGTTGGATGAGTACCTGCAATTTGGAGGGTATCCAAAAGTAGTTGTCAATAGTGATGCAAAATTGAAAACTGAAATAATGAATGAGGTTTTCACTTCATATATCACTAAAGACATTTCATGGCTAATTGGAGTAAGATCACCTGATAAGTTTGTGAAAATGCTTAAACTCCTGGCTGCGCAAGCCGGAGGAATATTAAACTATAGCCGATTAGCCTCAGATACTGGTGTATCAGTCGATACCCTAAAAAATTATTTGTGGTACGCCGAAGAAACATTCGTAATAAGCACAGTAAAACCGTATTTCACCAATCCAATAAAAGAGCTCACCAAATCTCCGGTGATATATTTCAACGATTTAGGAATGTTAAATTATTTAATGGGCCAATATGCACAAATCAATAAAATAAGTGGTTTTGTGTTTCAAAATTTCATTTTCAATTTGCTGAAAGATAAATATGCAAGCCCTTTATCACCAATTAATCACTGGCGTACAAAGGATAAAGCAGAGGTAGATTTTGTTGTACATCATAAAGGCGAAACCATTCCTGTAGAGGTGAAATTTTCAAAATTAAAAAACACGAATATCAGTCGATCATTCAGAAGCTATTTAGAGAAATACTCACCCAGCAGGGCGATGGTTGTGAATTTAGAACTGGACACAAAAATTAAGGTAGACGACACAGAGGTTCACTTTCTCCCATATTGGAAATTAATCTTGTAAACTCAATAATTCAAGAAAATTTTAGAAGACAAATAATCATTGGGAATATGTTTTGCCCCGTCATTTATGGCGGGGTTAAATAATTAACAAACAATAGATTAATCAAAATCCAGAAAAATTTAAACATTTAAAACTACATTTTTCTGGATTTTGCCTCTTAATAAATAGAAAAACTTCAATTCCCCGCCATAAATGACGGGGCTATTAATTTTCTGTAATTTAGGAGGCGAATATTTATTTTTATGAATAGGCCAGGCTAAATAAATACTTCATTATTATTGGTTGAATTCCTACTTCCCCTCCAAAAAATACTTCTCCTCTTTTTCCTTTTTCTTTTTGCCATCAATATTGTACACAAAACTCAGGATAAAATACATTGTGCATTTCCTGCAACTGATCCAAATAGGAGAAATGAAAATTCAGGGCTATATTATTCCCTTTTTTTATCAAATTCATCCTAATAGTTCATATCTGCGTCAATGGAGAAATTATTCAGCGTAAAATCGATGTCTTTGGTAGAATTGTGCAGTGTGTCGCTATCTTCAACAGTTTTATAGTCGATCCTGTATTGCAAAGCAATAAACTTCGGGACTCTGCAAGTAATTAGCCCCTATATTTGTAATATGAAAGTTTTCGGTAAGGCATTACAAGCTAGAGATGCCGTTTTGCAAAATCACCGGCTATCTTCAAAAGATATTTAAAAGCATTTTTCATGGAATCGCTGCGGGATTTTGCGACAGGCATGGTTTCAGCAAGGTAATCTATTCCATGGTTTCCATAATCATCCGAGTCGATTTCTGAATACCCACACAACACTGCAAGTTTTTGGTTAGTGCGGGAATCGAGTACACCCTTGATTACTTTCCCGGAGAAAGTCTGGCTATCCAGTTTGCCTTCTCCGGTGATAATCCAGTCGGCGCCATGTATTTTTTCATCAAACCCGGCTACCTGCTTAACAAGTGAAATACCTGACTTTAGCTGCGCATCCAAAAAGAACACACCCCCGGCACCAAGTCCACCAGCAGCACCCGCACCCGGAATATCCTGGAGATTTAATCCACGATTTGATTTTGATACCTCATTAAAATTTTCCAGCCCTTTATCCAGTTGAATCACCGTTTCAGGTGTTGCCCCTTTTTGGTAGCCATACACATGAGCAGCACCATTTGGGCCAAACAAAGGATTGTCCACATCACAGGCAATTTCGAATTTGGCGTTTTTTAATTTTGGATCAACCTTTGAGCCATCGATGGTTTTGAGTTTGGCCAGATCGGCACCAATGGCCTGAAGTTCGTTTCCGGCCTCATCCAGAAATCGGTAACCCAGTGCCCTGGCCATGCCCATGCCTCCATCGTTGGTGGCACTACCGCCAATGCCAAGGATAATGTGATGAGCTCCTTTTTCCAGTGCATCGGCAATCAATTCACCGGTGCCAAAGGTTGATGTTTTGAGTGGATTGAGTTCCTCTCCCTTCATCAGGCGAATACCAGAAGCTTCCGCCATTTCGATAAAAGCCAGTTTTTTGTCTTTCGCAAAAAGATATGATACTTTGGTTTTCCGCATCAACGGGTCATGAACTTCCAGTTGTATGATCTCCCCATCTGAATAAAACTGCAGTGCTTCAACAGTTCCATCCCCACCATCGGCCAATGGTAGTTTAATGATATTTACATTTTCGGTTACAGATCTTATCCCCTCCTCCACAGCTTCGCAAAACTGGAGTCCGGTTAGGGAGCCTTTAAATTTATCGGGAGCGATGACGATTTTCATTTAGTTGGGGCCGGACTGCTAATTTTCATAAAAATCCACTTTTCCTGAATCCAAATGATAAAACGCAGGAATAATCTGAAGTTTGTTTTCCTCCACAGCCTTTCTAACAATGCCCGACCTGTTTTGTATTTCTATGGCTGAGAGTTCAGCATTCTTTCGGGCAATATCGTCAACCGGGGAACCTTTTGGCAGGGCTTCGATGGCCGGGGTAATATGGGTTAATAGTACATTGAGGTTATAACCGTTATTTCCACCATTTACAGCTGCTGTTACAGCCCCACAGTTTTCATGACCCAACACCACAATCACTTCCACTCCAAGATGGGCAACGGCATACTCTATACTTGCCAGGGAACAGGTACTGGCAATGTTTCCGGCAACACGCACATCAAACAGCTCGCCCAGGCCGGTATCAAATGCTAGTTCAGGAACAATGCGGCTATCGGCGCAACTGAGCACAATGGCAAAAGGGTGCTGGCCTTGCAATAACTCAATTCTTCGGGTACAGTCGCACATTTGCACATTAAGCTTGTCTGAAACAAAACGGGCGTTACCGTCTTTTAAGCGTTGTATAATTTGATCTTTGGTCATGTTGCAAATCATTTAGTTTGAAAATGCGTTGCGAAGATACAATTTAGGGAACGCATTTCTTTGATTGTGACCGTAATTTGGAGCGGTTTTAAAAAACTACCTGGCCAGCAAAATGATGTCTTTTGGCGTGAGGATTTTTTCACTGTAACCTTTGAGCATGGAGTTGATCATGGCCTGGCCGATCTGGGTGGTGTTTACCACTGAATTGGGCGAAAGGGCTTTAATGAGTTTTACCAGCCACATAAAATAATCGTAGATAAACTGGTAGCTTTTTGTGCGTGATTTAATGCCCCACAACGGAATGATCATTCCCGGCCTGAACATGTAAGCCTGTTTAAACCCAAGATTAAGCAAATCATTTTCGGTTTTCCCTTTCACCCTTGCCCACATCATGCGGCCTTTTTCTGTTGAGTCCGTGCCCTGCCCCGAAACATAATTGAAGGTCATTTCCGGATTGAGTTTCAAAAGCGTTTTTGCAAGCGCAAGCGTAAAATCGTAGGTAATGCGTTTGTATTCTGGTTCCTTTAATCCCGTAGCACTGATGCCCAGGCTAAAAAAGCAGGCATCATAACCTGTTAGCTGATCTGCCACTGGTGAGAAATCAGAAAAATCTTTATGGATCAATTCCTTGAGCTTAGGATGATTCATACCAATAGGATTTCTGCCGATGATCAGCACTTCACTGATGGATTCATGATCTAAGCATTCCAGCATGATGCCTTTTCCTACCATCCCGGTGGCGCCTGTTATGATTACTTTCTTTATATCCTTCATTTTATTTGTTCCCTTGGGTATCCTACAATTCTTTTCCTGCAATTGATTTGTTCAACCACCATTTTTCTTGAGGCAAGGTGCCTGATATGAAAAAGCCCTCCCCAATCATTGGTGTTGCCATCTCCAGATTTTTGCCAGCAAGGGTTTTCCCCAACTCATCCACCGGATGTGTCCAGTTGTGCATTGCCAGGTTGAAAGCACCCCAGTGGATCGGCATAAATTTATTGGTTTTAAGATCTTTCAATGCCTGAGGGACTTCATGGGGCAGCATATGTACAAGCGGCCATTGTTTATCGTATTGTCCGCATTCCATAAATGCAAAATCGAATGGGCCAAACCGGTCACCTATCTCTTGAAAGTGCTTACCATATCCGCCATCACCACTAAAGAAGATATTGTCATGACCGGATTGAATTACCCAGGAACACCATTGTGTCGAGTTTCTATCAAAAAGGCCCCTGCCGGAAAAATGCCGTGCCGGTGTGGAAACAAAATTCAAGCCTTCAAAAGCTGAACTTTCCCACCAATCCAGTTCTTTAATTTTACCGGGATCAACACCCCATGACTGCAGGTGTGCGCCTACTCCAAGCGGTGTGATAAACAACCTGACTTTCTCTTTTAATTTTTTAATGGAACCAAAATCCAGATGGTCATAATGATCATGAGATATAATAACCCCCTTCAGATCATTGACGGAAAC
>CAYNDN010000250.1:0-703 GCA_964395075.1 uncultured Lentimicrobiaceae bacterium
GATTTTGATTAAGTTGTTGTTTGTTAATTATTTAACCCCGCCATAAATGACGGGGCAAAATATTACCCCACTTTTGAATCCTCCTCTTAAGACTTTCTTGAATTATAGAGGCTTAATTCTGGTGGTTGTTATTTCTTTTTTTTCAGATCAAAATCTTTTTCATCAAAAATGATGGCTTCGTAGGTATAGAGATCGGCGCTTTTCCAGCCATCCCAGCCAATGCGTGCTTTATCCCTGGCACAATGCCCCAAAAACTCTTCAATGTTCCAGCCTGTGCTTTCGGCAACCTGTGGCAGAAAGGTTCCGGTATTGTATCCTTGTTTGATATAAATGCCATGCCTGCCAAGTTCAATTTCATCAACCGAAGTAATTCGTTTTAATGGTGTTAGGACAGAAATTTCAATATCGATTTTTTCAAGGTCTCCGGGTTTTACCGGCGAAAAACGATGATCTTTCGTAGCTGCTGCAATGGCCATATCCTGCACTACCGTGTAAAGCGGAGCATCCGGTTGAAACCTGCCAATACATCCGCGCAGCTTACCCTTGAGATGAAGTGTAACAAAAGCTCCTGCATTTTGATGCAAATTTGTGGAATATTCAGAGCGATCAACTTCCGGCATTTTTTTATGCTTTACATATTCATCCACGGTAGCTCGCGCCAGTTGAAGGAGCACCTTTTTATCTGCGTTTGTCAACGTAAATA
>CAYNDN010000250.1:713-2171 GCA_964395075.1 uncultured Lentimicrobiaceae bacterium
CTTCATCTTCAGGCTCCCCCGAAATGGTAATGGCCCAATAACCAACCACCCTGCTTTTGTCGCCAAAACCTGCATCACCTGAATTTTGATAGGCCAGTGGTGTGATTTCATAACCGGGCATGGTGCTGGTAATATGCAATATTGTTAGCATCGACGACCATCCACACATGCTGGTGGCCAGGCCGGGAACCGATTTTTTCTCATTCATTTCCAGGGTTTCCATGAAAAGGCCAGGCGAGTTGGCAGCTATAGCGTCAGCCGTGGTTTTGTCAACCTCATTGGCTTTTTCCCAGGTAGGGTAATGTGAAAAATCACTGCTGATCACAAAAAGATTTTTTGGATTGAAATAAGGCTTTAGTGCTTCTGCGATTTTTTGAATTGTTTTTTCTGATTGTGTGGCAATTACGATGGGAACGATCTTAAAATCATTTTTTATGTGATACTGCAAAAAAGGTACCTGCACTTCCAGGCTATGCTCCGTAAGATGTGCGTCACTTCTAAACTCAAAAACCTTATGGTCCCCCATCAGCTGATTTGCCAGTTTCCGGTCCACTTCAACAGTTCCCAGCGGTGTGGTGTAATTGCCAATATTGTAAATGGATGCTCCATCGAAGTAGGTGCGGTGGCTGGAGCCGATAAGAAAAATCCTGTCGTAGGCGGCATCGGGATCAATTTGGTTGTAACCGTGAGCTGCAACCTGCCCCGAAAAAACATAGCCGGCATGTGGAACAACAATAGCCTGCAAATTGGAGGTTTCGGGTTGCTTTGCCCGGGCGAAATAAATATCGAGTTCCTGCTTAAGCTCTTCGGAATCATTAGGATAAAACTGCCCGGCAACACAGGGCTGTCGATCAATCACTCGTGTTGATTCTACCGATTGTCCTTTTGCCAAAAATAATTTGCCTAACATAATAATGAGTAGTGTTAAATAAAAACTTTTCTTTTTCATATTGCAGCTAATATCGATATTTGAAAAAGTTTAGCCTGTAATTTTGAAATCACACAAATGTACAAAATCCCAATCAAAAAAGAAAGCACTTTGCAGGTTTCTGCTATCATCACGGGTTTCACGGCCATGGTCGTACAACTCATTTTTCTTCGCACTTTTTTGAGTATGCTTAACGGCAATGAACTCACCATCGGGGTGATCTTGTGCAATTGGATGCTCCTGACCGGGCTGGGGGCGAAGCTTGGCAAAATCTTCAGGAAACCGGATACCTGGCTGATCCTGAACCATCTGATAACGGGACTTTTACCTGCCCTGCTGATTTTCGGGATTTTGCTTCTCAAGTCTTCATATTTCCCACCGGGTGTTTTGCCATCATTCTCCCAAAGCCTGATACTTATCTTTTTCGTTATGGTGCCGTTTTGTGTGCTTTCGGGAGCCATGTTCACTTTGCTTTCGGTTGCCTGGAGTCAACACACTTTGCAGAACAAAACCTCGCGGGTTTATGGCAT
>CAYNDN010000250.1:2181-7259 GCA_964395075.1 uncultured Lentimicrobiaceae bacterium
GGCATCGAGGCCATCGGTAGTATTTTAGGAAGCCTGATATTTGTGATAGTGTTGATCAGGGTTTTCAGGATACCGGAAATCCTGATTATGATTTCATCAGCTAATCTGTCGGTGGCCATTTTGCTTAGCGTAGCTTTTGAAAAAAATAAAAACCTGGGCCACCTTATTTTTATGGGTTTGCTGGTGTGGATTTTATTTCATTTTGTTTTTGACTGGTATGGATTTGCTAAATCCAAACACTTTAAAGGCCAGAAAATACTTGCAGACAAGGAAACACCTTTTGGCAATCTAATTGTGACAAAAACCGGCGACCAGGTAAATATTTTCGAGAACGGGATTTCCGTTATGTCATCCGGTGATATCATCAGCCATGAAGAAAGTGTTCATTATGCACTCCTTCAGGTTTCAAAACCCAAAAATGTTCTGGTTATTTCGGGGCAACCAGATGGCATTTTCGCTGAATTAAAAAAATATGAAGGTGTCCGGGTGGATTTTATTGAGATTAATCCCACGCTTATCAGCTTTACTGAGAAGTATTTTAGAATTCCTGAAGACACCATTTTGGAAATTTATTCGGTTGATCCGGTTACATTTCTCCAAAAAACGGATAAAAAGTACGAAGCCATTTTGTTAAATATTCCGCCACCTGCATCTCTGCAAATCAACCGGTTTTATACAACAACATTCTTTTCACTGTTAAAATCGCGAATGTCGGCAAAGGGTGTGCTCTCCCTGCAAGCGGGTGGCAACAGCAACTATCCCGGAAAGGAAATGCTGAAATTTTATCGTGTGCTGGTATCAACTGTAAAACAAGCCTTTAACGAGGTGCTTGTTATCCCAGGGCAATCAGTATTTTTACTGGGGTCTGATGTACCACTATCTTACGAAATCGCGAAACGGGCAAACCAATTCAATATTGAAAATCAGTATGTTAACCAGTATTATATTGATGATAAGCTTTTACAGGAAAAAGGCATGCAATTGATGCATCAAATTAAAAAAACCGATCAGCTAAACACCAATTTTAAACCTGTTGCCTTTTACCAAAACATCAGTTACTGGTTGTCGTGGTATGGCTTGGATATCAGGTGGGTGACCGGGATTTTTGTTTTGATTTTCACATCCATGATATTGCTGATGAAACTTCCGGGAAAAGCCCTGTTTGTTGCAGGGTTTACAGCTACTTCCGTTGAAATCATGGCCATGCTTACTTTTCAGGTGATGTTTGGCTTTTTGTATGAGGCACTTGCTTTTTTACTTGCTGCATTTATGGCCGGTCTTTCGACTGGTACATTTTTTATGGATAAGTACATCGTGAAAACAAGCCGCAAATATTTTATAACCAATCAGGCCTTCATAGGGGCTTCTGCATTACTGATCCCTATGTTAATATTGGTGAATCCGGGATTAAGGTGTCCGGATGTTTTTAGCGGATTGATTTACATAGTTCTGGGGATATCGGGGGTGATAACAGGGGCACAATTCTCAATGGCCAATCAACTGGCAGCGGGAAGCACTGGTGGCCGGGCATCCAATTCCTATAGTGCCGATCTTGCCGGTTCGGCTGGAGGTGCCATAATTGCAGCGGTAATTTTGATACCTCTTGCCGGATTTTTAAATACCGGGATTATACTTGCAGCGATGAACCTGATGATTGTGATCTGGCTTCGTTTAACCCGAAAACCGGATTAGCGCAAAAACCTGAAATTGTATTTTAATCTACCCATTCAACCAAAAATAAGTTGGTGTCACGCGTGCCGCCGTTGTTGCGGATGGATGAAAAAACCAGATATTTTCCATCGTTCGAAAAAAACGGAAAAGGGTCGAACAGGTTGCTTGATCAAATGTTCAAGAAAATGTAATGAATTACCTGAGAAGTGTTATCGAACCGGTGATCGTTCTTTTTGACAGTCCTTCGAGGCGTACTTCAAAAACATCGCAAACGTAAAAGTAAACGCCTTCGGAGCAATCCTGGTTATTGTTGATGTTTTTGCCGTCCCAGTTGATCTCGGGATCATCAGTTTCGAAAACAATACGCCCCCACCTGTTAAAAATCTTCAACTCAATGCGTTCAACTGAAGTATAATCGGGATAAGGCCTGAAATACTCATTGAACTGATCCTGATTTGGGGTAAAAACATTGGGAAGCCTGTATGTTGAGCAACTGTCGATGCTCACACAAACCACATTACTACGTTCGCTCTGGTTGCCAATAGAATCGTAAGCTGCCACCTGGTAGCATCCTGAGATAGACTGTAGATTTTGATGTGCATATTCCCTATTTGCGGGATCCGTTACCTCATCGATCTGAACCAGCGAATCACCATCAATGGCAGTATAATATATACTATATCCGGCTATATCCATTGGGCAACCGGGCGGATTCTGCCATTTCAGGTCGTTTTGAATCAGTTCACAATCGGTTGAAACGGTTAACACCGGGGGGCATGGTGGCACATTATCTTTTGGTATTCCCGAATTGATCTGGGATAAGTTTACAATCGGATTTACAAGTCCCGGTGCAGAATAATTTCCAAAACTTTCTATAAAATAGGTGTATTCCACCCCATTCATCAAATTAGAATCCACATAAAAAGTTTCGTTGCTCAATCCAACCGAATCAAATATTTCCGTTTGAGCATTGTACCTGAAAATGGTATATCTGAAGTTAATCCAGGGAGATTCAAGATTCCATGTAAGTTGCAATGCCTGATCGGTGGGCGTAATATTCAAAAACATCGATCGCGCAACCTGCGTTGAGCCGATAAAAGTTTCGCCTCCACCTTCAAGGCTGTACATATCAATTTTATAGGAATATTTCAATTCCGCTGTATTTAACCCCGGGTCATCCAAAAATAAGGTGTCGTTAATACCCATATTTTCTGCAATAGCCGTAAACTGCGGGTTTTCCGTATCTGCTCTGTTAATCACGTATTTATATGGCCCGCCAAAAATAAGGGTGTCCATTTCTGTTGGTTTCGACCATCCCACAAAAATTTCGCCCTGTGTTGTTGATGTTTCCAGCACAGAAACATTTGTAATAATCGGGACATCCTTTTGCAGGGTTGCACAGGCTTCACCGGAGGGGTAGCTTTGGCTGCCGTCAGCAAAAAACGCAACCACCGAATAGCAATAATCTATGCCATGAACCAGGCCCATACCATTATTGTCATCAATAAAAGTGGTATCGACAATATTTTCGAGTGTGGCAATCTTCACATATCCCGACTCATCAGGGATTCCCGGCTCGCAGGGTCCGGGATCCAGCCCGTAAAATCCATCCCTTCTGTAAAGATCATAGCCAATAGCCCGGTCACAAACCACCTGATCCCAACTCAGGTGTATGCTGTTGCCAACTGCTGTTGCACTCAGATTTTCAGGCGGGGGACAAATAACCCGGATGCTCACCGTACGGATATCGGTCAATTGGGGAAAATTAAAGGTATCCTTTACAGTGAACACAACCTGATAGGGTTGCGATTGGATATGCGCGCATGTGGTATTCCATAAAAATGTGGATGAAACAAAACCTTCGCCAATTGCGGCCGGAAACTCCGCCGGGCTTTCCTCTACCTCAAATGGGCCGCCCAAAGCCCTGATCACAATCTGGTCTTCATCCGGATCAGTTGCAGTTACAGTAAACGCCAGGGTATCGCCCGCCATTATGCAGGTATCCTGAATTTCACCAATCACCGGCGACCGGTTATCGCAAGCAATAATTGTGATCTGCATATCGCGGGTTACATACCCGATGCGCACTCCACTGCGCCATTCCTCAACAATAAATGCAATGTTGTATTCTCCCTGTAGTATAGGGTTATCCCAGGTTATTGTACCCGTTACGGGGTCAATATCAAAAGTAGTTTGCACGGTAGTGTCCACTTCGTTTGGCAGTTTATAGCCCGGAATCGGCAACCCGAAAGCCCCCCGGCAAGCTACCAGTTTGTAGGAGATGCTGTCGCCATCCGCATCAAAAGCCGCAGGGTTATGAAGATAAAGGGTGTTAACACAACCGTTATCAATTGGCGGTGCCAATAATTCTACCGAATTGTTTGCCCCGAGAAAAGGATTTATTACCAGTTCGGTACGGATAAAAAATGGCACGTTCACCGAATTGGGGATATTCAACACACCATAATTACGATTGGGGTCTTCAACAGAAATCACATAAGTACCCTGACCGGGGAATGTATGCACCGCTCCGGAATAAACATTTCGGCTGATATTATTGGGGTAATTTATTTTTTGTGTCCTGGGAACCTCCTCAGAAGTACCATCCCCCCAACTGATTATTAATTCAGGGCGGTCGGCCGGACTGGGTGTATAGGTGTAGGTTACGATAGTAAACTCATATTTCAGATTGGATATCGCTTTGTAGGTGATCTCGCCGGCACGCTGATGGGTGGAGAATGCAGCAAAAGTGCAAAGCAAAAGAATTGTGGATAGTAAATATTTCCGCATTAATTGTTTTTACTTGATTGTAGTTGAACAAGGATATTTCATCAAAATTAAATTTTTATCCGCCTTTAGGTAAAATAACTTCAAAACACCCAATTTAATGCCATATCTGAAAAAATTAACGTTAATTTATTCAAATTTGATATTAACAAAAATTGGCTTCAGGATCATTATGATTAATTTTGCTTGGATACAAAAATAGCAGATGTACACCGAATCAGAAAAAAAAGAAATAGCCCGACAATATCGGATTTTATTACGTGTTTGGAAAAACCGCAAAGGAGAGGATGAGGCAAAGATGGTTCGCAAGGCCTTCGACCTTGCTGTGGATGCCCACCAGGGGATGCGACGCCGGTCGAAAGAACCCTTTGTTTATCACCCGCTGGAAGTTGCCACGATATGCGCCAAAGATATGCGTCTTGATGCCACTTCGATAGTTTGTGCTTTGCTGCACGATGTGGTTGAGGATACAGATGTTACTTTAGAGGAAATTGAACAACAGTTTAACCCCCGGATTGCACTTATCATTGGCGGGCTCACCAAAATTCAGGGTATTTTCGATGATGGCCGCCGCTCCATTCAGGCTGAGTATTTTAAACGAATGATTCTGGCTCTGGCCG
>CAYNDN010000251.1:0-7252 GCA_964395075.1 uncultured Lentimicrobiaceae bacterium
CTGACGCTCCGATGTCCTACGGACGATCGGAGGTCAACATTCTCCCTGAAAGCAAAATTCCTGATCTGGTATTCATTTTCGGGAGAGGAATCTCAAACCAAATTAACTTGTGAAAGCCTGTACCAGTTTGCTGTATTCTACTAACCCAATCGTTCAAAAATATTGAAAAGGGCTTCGCGGCGGCGGGAAGAAACCGGCACCTGCGATTCGTTGTCCATCACCAGGTGGCCGCCCTCGGTTTTATCGAAACGCAGGATATGATCGATGTTGACGAGGTGGGACTGATGCGAACGGAAAAAACCGGAACCCGACAACATCTCTTCATATTCTTTCAGGGTTTTTGAAACCAGCAGCTGCCTGCTACCGGTGAGGAAAAACCGGGTGTAATTTACATCCGATTCAAGGCGGATGATCTGGCTCAGGTGAACGATATGCATGCTTTCGGATGTGCGTAAAACGATTTTTTGAAGCTTATCCAGGTTGCTCAGAAACGCTTTGAATTTCTGATCTGTCCGCTCGTTTTCAACGGTCCTGACTGCCCTGTCGATGGCGCCGGTGAGATCGCCGGCACGAAAAGGCTTGAGGATATAATCGAGTGCACTGAACTTAAACGCTTGTATGGCATACGCCTCATAGGCCGTGATGAAAATAATTTTAAACCGGATGGTCTCGAATTTTTTAAGTAGATCGAACCCCGTACCATCAGGCATATCGATATCGAGCAAAACCAGGTCGGGATTGGTTTTACTGATCAAATCAAAAGCCCCGACCACATTTTCGGCTTCACCGGTGATGTTGATTTCCGGAGCGGCCATGCTCAGGATACTTCGGATGGTATCCCTGGCTTTCTTTTCATCGTCAACAATTGCGATTGAAATCATTTAATTTTTCTTTTTACGACATCGTCTTTCAAGGAAAGAACACCGATATTTGGGGAGCCTCCATAACTATCAGCAAAACAAATATCCTGATTAAAACCTTTAAAACAAACAGCATCTTCATTTAATTCACCATCTTTTGGGGAATAAGCATCATTTTATGGGGAACTAACCTGATTACTTGTGTTATTTTCTTCTAATAATTCTTCTCATTTTCCTTCTAATAATTCTTCTCTTAATTCTTCTCTTAATTCTTCTCTTAATTCTTCTCTTAATTCTTAATTCTTTATTAAAACCCATTTAGAATTTTTAAAAGTCCCTTCGTTTTTAATAACATTATCATTTCTAAGCTTCGTTAGTAAATTCCCAATTTTACGCTTTCGCTGATTATCATTCATCCAGTCGGGGAGTTTTTTCCATAATAAAACATCCACATCTTTTCTGCTAAGTGCTTTGTGCTGTTTTACTGATTTAACTATTAAATCAAGATAATACTGATTATCAAAAGCTTTATTTGTTGTGTAGATTGCCTTTTGCCCGGTTTTTTGAGCAACTTTGAGACTTACATAGTAGTTTGGCTTTCTGCCTTCAATTAATTTTTTCTTTCTAAGTATTTTTTCCTCCGAGGAAGTTAATACCTGCTTCTTTTGAACTTTATCCAGCATTATTATATCTTCCAGTGACAAATCCTGATTTTTTGCCAGGACTCTTGCATATTCGATGTCAAGAATCTTACCTGCCAGAACCATCTTTACTTTTCCACCGGATAAATCATAATCAGGTAATGGGAAAAACCGTTCACGTTGAAAGTTATACATTTTTCTGATACCTCCTCCAGCAGTATCTACCATTTTAAGATTAAACATCGCAGTTGCTAAAAAGCGATTACGATAGTGTTCTTCCGGGGCATCATCAATTACTACCTTCTCAACACTACCCGGGATAAAACTACCCAGATTTGTAAAAATCAACTGGTCATCCATTTCTATGACGTTGATTCTGCCATTCATGGTATAATCCTGATGTGCAATGCAATTATTTAATGCTTCACGAATTGAATAGGGTTCGTACTGGTTTATTTCTTCAGGAAACAATGTTCCCTCCTGAATGTAACGGTATTTCAAATTTCTGATTTTTGCATAGACCTTATCAACTGCCAGAAGAAAAGGGCAGCTAAAAATGGCATAATCTTTATCATTTCCATTTGTATTTTTTAAAAGCCACCTTATTTTCGCTTCCGCCGGATTAATAAAGTGTTCCGACTCCTCTTTTCCTAATAGTATTATTGCTGTTCTTGTTATCTTCCCTTTAATGGTAATTTTGGCTTTGTTCAAAAAAGTAATATCATTCCATTGGTCAACTTCAGTCGCTTTTTCAGGAAATTTATTTTTGAAGTTTTTTCTTGCCAACAGGATAGCTTCTTCATCCAGATCATTATGTTCCGCATCTTTAACAATAGCGGCACTCCAATCCTCAGTCATAGCCTGAGACCTTATGCGTTCAATTTCTTCCAGATTCAGAGGGCCTAATTCCTGATCATCCCTACCATAGTAATGTCCATCAAATGCAATGGGTAGTCCTTTAGGCGCTGCCGGAATCTGAAACATTACCACTCTGCCTTCTTCCAATTGCAGTTCATGAATGTCGACAAATGTTATGCGATTCGTAGTTTTATTTGCAATTTCACTTTTTAGGCTATCCAGCTTTTTACGATCAACACGATATCGACTGCCAACAATTTTATGATGTTTATCTTCTACACCGAAAACCAACCATGAATATTCTTTACCCTTTAAGTTAGCTTCATTGCAAAGCGCGGAAAAGTATTTACCGAGTTTGGTAAAATCATAGTTATTTTTGGCTTCTTTAAACTCTACCACCTCTGATTCCGCAGTCAGGTTAAGCAAACCTTTCAATATGTGTTTCAATTCCTCTATTGTCATGATTCTCTCATTGTAATTTTTCAAATATACAGATTTAGCCTGATTTATACGGCTTTCTCCGCCGGCATCTGCATCCGTACGCGTGTTCCTGCCGGATGATTATTTTCATCTTTCAGGTCTTCGATTTCGAAAAGGAACTTTTGCCTGTATTTTTTACCAAGCACTTTCAGCCGTTCCGCGGTAATACTTGTGGCCAATGATCCAGGCCTATCTGATTTCCTGAACTTTTTGGCAGCCTCGCGTCCGATACCATCATCCTCCGCGATCATCTCAATTTTATGTTCGGTTTCTGAAATCGCCACCCTGATAAATCCTTTGTCTGGCTTGTTTCTGATGCCATGTTCCACGGCATTTTCGATAAACGGTTGCCCCAGCATGGGAGGTATTTTTATAGTATTGGGATCAATCGCTGTATTAACCTCAATCCGAAAATCAAATTGCTGCTCAAAGCGGAGTTGCTGCAATTCCAGATAAACCTGAATCATCCCGATTTCTTTTTCGAGCAGTACAAATTCATTGCGGGAATTTTCGAGGGTGAGGCGCACGAGATCGGCAAACCTGGCAAGAAAGTCGCCTGCTTCCACGGGTTTCTTTTCGTAAATAAAACCCTGGATGGCGATGAGCGAGTTGAAGATAAAATGTGGGTTCATCTGCGCCCGCAGTAACCTGTTTTCCAGTTCAACGGATTTTTGGGTGCTGAGCACTTTCCGGTAACGAATAAACAAAATTGCACCGGCTGCGAACAAAATAAGGAGTATCCCGAAGAACCATAGCAACCTGTTTCTGCGCCCGATGAGCATTTGCTGGTTTTTGGTCTGTTCGGTGAGCAGGCTGATGTTTTGCTCTTTTTTCACCGTTTCATACTTCACCTCCATTTCAGCAATGGCCCGGTATTGTTCTGCTTTAAACAAGCTATCTTTCAATTGACTGAACCGGATAAAATACTCCAAAGCATTTTCATTATCACCCTGGGCATTCCAGCCAAAATATAGCTGTTCGAGGGCGTCTTTTTGCATGATTATGTGCCCGCATTCTTTTGCCATCCGCAATGCTTCGTCAAATAAATTGATCGCTTTTTGACGATTACCGTTTCCCAGTTCAATTTTGCCTTTTAAAAGTTTGATCTCTGCCAGGTTTACCATGTCCTGCTCTTCACCGGCTATTTTGGAAGCCTGACCCAGGTAATGCAGGGTGCTGTCGAAAACCCCCTCATCAAAATAAATCTGAGCAAGTGCTATGTAGCAGCCTTCCAGATTCAGGCTGTTGCCGATGGATTTGGAAATCCTGACACCTTCGTATAAATGACTCAGGGCAAAGCCTTTCTTTTCCATAGCATAATGTACATTCCCGATGGCCATTGTTAAATCAGAAACCCTGCGCAAATCGTTGGATTCGATGGCCATTTCCAAACCTTTTTCAAAATATTCAAGGGCTTTGTTCCGGTTTTTTTGTTCAGCAAACAATTCGCCAATGCTGTGCAAGCAGGCCGCCACCCGCCGCGGCTGATCCATCTCTTCAAAAATCTTAAGTGCTTTCAGGTAGTTTTCTACGGCAATGGAATAATAACCTTTGATTTTGTAAATGTTGGCGATGTTTACGTAACAGATTGCCACCCAATCGGGCTCATTAAGCGTGAAGGCTATTTCGATGGCTTTTTGCTGGTATCCGAGGGCTTCGTCGTAATTGCCCTGGTTTTTAAGTACAATGCCAATTTCGCTGTAGCTTTCCGAGAGCAGGCTTTTATTTTGAATGGAATGTGCGATCTCCTCTGTCTGGAAAAAAAATTCCAAAGCACGATCAAATTCACTTCTAAAAAAGTATTCTATGCCCAGTTCAAGCCGTGCGCGGTATTCCAGCTTTTTGAAAGTGTGGTATTCAGCACTGTTATCAGGATGCTTCTCCAGGTTTTTGTTAATCACATCAAGCGACCTGAAATAATAATACAGCAGCGAATCAGAAGGGCCATCGATAAAAATATTTCCCAGGGCAAAAAGCGTTTTTACCCTTACACTGTCGTGATCAGCAATTTTGAGCTGATACCTGAGACTGTCGGTAGTTGCCTGAAGGTTGAACCATAACAATATGAGCAATAAGCCCTGGAGAATCTTCATATTCATTTTCTTTGATTGGGATGTAAAAATAATGCATTTGTTATCAAATAATTAAATTAAGTATTTAACCGGACACCTCATTTAATTTTTAAACCCAATCCTGATTTTGGTTTATTTTGCAGGCAAATACAGAACAATTATGATATTACCGGAAATAGCAGGCATTCATGAAATCGCCATCCACAAAGTTGGAAATCACAATAATGATGAAGGCGTAAGCTACTCAGAATCCAGCGTAAAGATCAGCGATCATATCAGCAACCTGCTGATCCATTACTTTTTTTCTTCCTTTAAATCGGAGGAATATTTCAACTTGTATCATGAAAATGGAGCAGAAAATAATGAGGTTTTCAAAATGGCTTCAGAAATTTTTGAAACCCCGGATCAGCTTTTTGAAAAATCGAAAACATTGGCCAATTTGCTGTATGAGAACTCTTCGCATCCGAAAATTACATCAGGAGAATTTTACACCGTTTATTTCAGCGACTGCATTGTGGACGGCGAGCAGGTGGACGCCATCGGGCTGTTTAAATCCGAATCCAAAGAAACCTACCTGAAGGTGATGCCCAACGAAGAAAATTATGATGTGGGATCGGATTCGGGGATCAACATCAACAAACTCGACAAAGGCTGCCTGATTTTTGATACCGAGAAAGAAAACGGTTACCTGGTGGCTGTGGTTGACAACCTGAGCAAAGGTGCCGAAGCACAATATTGGTTTGATCATTTTTTACAGGTGCGTCCGCGTGAGGATGTATTCTTCAAAACCCAATCGGCCATTAAAATGACCAAGGAGTTTGTGACCGAAAAAATGCCACAGGAATTTGAACTCGACAAAGCCGATCAGGCCGATATCCTCAATAAATCCAAAGCTTTTTTTAAGGAACATGAAAACTTTGATTTCAACGATTTCACCAACGAAGTCATGCAGGAACCCCAGATCATCGAAAGCTTTAAGAATCATAAGCGCAATTATGAAACCGAGCACCAGGTAGCTTTTGAGGATTCATTTGATATCTCGGCACCAGCCGTGAAAAAGACTTCCAATGTTTTTAAAAGTGTAATTAAGCTGGATAAGAATTTCCACATCTATGTACATGGCAACCGCGACCGCATCCGCCGGGGCTACGACGAAGAAACCGGCATGCATTATTACCAGTGTTTTTTTGAGGAGGAAGCGTAGCACTTAGCGCGTAGAGCGAAGCGCATAGTGAATGAATGAGTAATGTTAGAGGAATGGTGTGTATGGATGATGCTTTATGCTTCGATCAGTTTGTATTCATCCACTTTTCGCGCGGTACTGTTGAAATTGATGCCCAATAAAATTTGCTTCCGGGGGTCATCCGCATATTTTTCGGCATAGCCTTTATCCCGGATTTGTTGGATGGCTTTTTCGGTGCTGTGGTCAATTTTAAATTCGATGATGTAAATGTTGTCGTCCGTTTTTAAAACTGCATCAATCCGCCCATCAACCGTAAGTACTTCGGCATCAACATTAAAACCTGTCAATTTCATCACCATATAAAAAATGGAATGGAAATATTTTTCCTTTTTCTCGATGATGGTGTAAGGGATGTTTTTGAAAAGGGTATTAAAATACTCGATAAATTCTTCAATATTGTGGTTTAAAAAAGCGTCTTCCATTTGGATGAGCAGCACCCCGGTTTTATCGAGTTTACCAATAGTGAGCTCCGACAAGATGTAAGTGGTAAACGATTCGGCCACTTCTTTGTTTGGGTAATCCAGCAAAATGCGCTGCCTGCGGTGGTCCCATTGTTTGATGGTTAGGTAGCCCGTTTGGAAAAGCAATGGCAGAAAGCTCATCGTATTCAAATCGTATTTATCAAGCAGGAAAATGCTAATCCAGCGTTTTTCGATATCCTCGTGAGTAAATCGTTCATTGCGGATGATTTCCATTAAGAAAGTCGGGGTTCCGGTACTAAACCAATAATTATTAAAAACCCTTTTATTAAAAAGGTTCATCAAAGAAACCGGATTATACACATGGGTCATCCCATCCCAGGAATACCCATCGTACCATGTTTTCATTTGAAGTTTTAAATCATCGGCAGCCCCTCCCTGACGGTGAAGTACATTTTCAAAATGCTCCTGGAAATATTTACTCAATTCTTTCTCAGTCCACCCGACCAACGTGCCATAGTTTTCATCAAGGGTAATATCGTTGAGGTTGTTTAAATCAGAAAATATGGAAACTTTGCTGAAATTGGAAACACCTGTTACAAAAAAGAAATGGATATAGCGGTCGGCATCTTTGATTACAGAGTAAAAACTTTTCAGGATTTTACGGTTTTCGTTGGCC
>CAYNDN010000252.1:0-7232 GCA_964395075.1 uncultured Lentimicrobiaceae bacterium
CGGTGAGTTCGGGCAAAATGCCGGTCCATGAGCCATCGGTGGAAATGTAATCTCCATCGTGAAAGCGGGTGTTGTCGTAGCGGAGCCCAAAAGTCAGCGTCACCTTATCGTCCAGCAGCTTTTGTTCATCCTGAACAAATAGCGCGTAATTATCCA
Source organism: uncultured Lentimicrobiaceae bacterium (assembly GCA_964395075.1). Classification (GTDB taxonomy): domain Bacteria; phylum Bacteroidota; class Bacteroidia; order Bacteroidales; family 4484-276; genus SABY01. The sequence continues at coordinate 157 of CAYNDN010000252.1, forward strand.
TTTTGCCTTTGTTTACTATGCTGTCGGGGGAAGTTAGGTAGTAGTCGCCGCCGTCTACGCTGCCGTAACGAGCCTCGGCACCGTAAATTAAATGATTGGATGCCGTAAGCTGATTTTTGAAATTAGCGGTGGCACCCTTGTCGATGCGGTCGGATTTTACATCGAACCTTGAATATTCGCCGCCGCGCATTCGTTCGTCCAGCTTAAAATAGTATTCGTACTGATAATACAGATTCAGATTGTAACTGAATTTTCCTGAATTTCCATTCAGCCGTAAGCCGATGAAATCTGTGTTAAAATGCCGGTATTCGCCGTCAGGTGCTTCAATTTTTTCGCCTTCACCCTTTTTAATCCGAAAGTGTTCATATTGCAATTCGATGTTGAGCAGCGGATCAACCGACCAGCCTGCTTTGGTACTGATGTTATATTCATCCAGATATCTTGCAACCGAATAATCGGGGTCTTCCCTGAATTCCATGGGCAGGTCGTTGTATCCGTCGCTGGTATTGTACATTCCGGAAAGCCTGAAGTACATCCCGTTCTGGTAATATCCGCCAATATTGGCACTGGTCATCAGTGTGTTGTACGTACCGTAAGAAACCCTTGCGCCTCCCTCCAGCGGTTTGGTTGGTTTCCGGGTAATGATGTTTATCACACCTCCCATGGCATTGTTTCCGTAAACGCTGGATCCCGGACCATGAAACACTTCAATTCGTTCAACATCATCCGGGTTGAGCCGCGACCAGTTTACACCGCCGGTGTCGCCCTTATTCAGCGGCATGCCGTCAACCAGCACCAGTGTGCGCCCCTGCTCGTCGCCGCCCAGTCCCCTCAGCGTAACCACAGGCCGCATGGAATACATGCCTGCCGGGCTAAGCACATTCACGCCAGAGGCATATTTAAGCACATCCTCGATTTTGTTGTATGGGCTTTGTTCGATTTCCTCTCTTGAAATAACACTCACCCGTGCGGGAATCTTCTTGATGCCTTCGGTGCTGCGGCTGGCCGTGATTACCACTTCATCGCTGCTGTAAACGGTGGGGGGGAGTTGAATGTTGAGATTTACAGATTTGTCTGCAAGAGCGATCTTTTGTATAATGCTCTGATATCCCACAAAGCTGATCTCTATCCTGTGTTCACCGGTGGCAGATACTTCCAGCTTGTATTTGCCCTCTGCATCGGTAATGGTTGCAACCTCAAGTTTTGAAATCATTACATGTGCCCCGCCGAGCGGTTTGCCAGTAATTTTATCCGTTACCAGGCCTTTGATTTCTACTGCCCATAGCTGATTTGCCATGAATAAAAATAGTACACCAATCGAAATTAAATTTTTCATTGCTTTTCCAGTCATTTGATTTTTAATTTATTTAAACATCCCTTCATCATTCCAATAATTTAATTTTGACTAACAACTTAGTAAATTACCTTTGATCAATAAGTTACGTGGAGCAGCCAGTCCTGTTTCTTTGGAGTTAATAGTTATTGAGTTGTTAGGTTATTTCCTCCTTCGCCTTTGGCTTCGGAGGATGAAAAAGTTAATGGTTGTTCCCCAAATTCATCCCGAAGTTTCGGGAGCATTCACTTCTTTGGCTAACGTATGTCATAGAGATATGCTTTTAAGTTTATGGACGTTTGTCGAAGCATCCGCTTCGATACCATATTATCGCAGCATTCGCTGCGCATCTGTGTCATCGGCAGTAAATACTACCAGGAATAGGTTCAGCGGAATTAAAATTGATGTCCACATCAAACTGTCTGACAATTCCACAGCGTGCCATCGAAATTTAAACGGCTATTAAAAAATTTCAATTTTTTCAATAATTTGTTAGTCGGAATGCTACGACTATCAATCACCACCGCCATTCTAATAACCCAAAAACCCATTTCCCCCAAATCTCAACCATCCTGCGCTACGCAACTCAACCTTCCAAAAAATCCCAACCAACTCAAAAACCCTCCTACCCACAAGCACTCATCACCAGCTTCCCGTGCTTTATGCCTTTCAGGGCAATCAGCCTGTCTGCCAGGCCGCGTAGTTTCGATGCTTTTCCGCGCACGGCAATCGTTTCGAGGCAGTTATTGTGATCCAGATGGACATGCTGAACCGCTAAGATCAAGTCGTGGTAATCGTGCTGAATGTCGGTGGATTTTGTTTGCAGATCTTTTTTGTGATGGTCGTAAACCAAAACAATTGCTCCGGCCACATCAGCATCATCTTCCCATTTTTCTTCCACTTTCGACTGAGCCACCAGGAACCTAATGGCCTGTGAACGGTTTGGGAAATGTTTGCGTTCTACAATTTTGTCGAGGTCTTCAAAGATATTTTCCTCAATAGATACCCCAAATCTTTTTAAGCTCATCGTAACACTAATATTAATTTCGTGGCACAAAACTATACTGACTTGTTAAACGATTAGCCGTAAATAGAAATTTAGAATGTTTTTAAATTGTTCGGTGCAGAGTGCAGAGTGCAAAGCGTATAGAGCATAGCGCATAGCGCATAGCGCGTAGCGCAAAGTGCAGAGCGCAGAGCGCATAGCGCAAAGTGCAGAGCGCATAGTGCAAAGCGCAGAGCGCAGAGCGCAAAGCGCGTAGAGCATAGCGCAGAGTGCAGAGCGCAGGAAGCATAGCGCAGGAAGCATAGCGCATAGTGTCGGAAGTCTGGCACAGGGCGCAGGGATGGGATCGTAACCCTGGTTTGGATGGTAAAGGCCGCGATCCCCTCGTGCCTTGGGGCTGCGGACTCTATAACTGAAATAAAAAAGGCCTGCCTTGTGGCAAGCCTTTTATTTCGGAATTTGAAAATTTTATTGTCCGAGGTAAGCTTTAAGCAATTTGCTGCGGGAAGTGTGCTTAAGCCTTCTGATGGCTTTCTCCTTGATCTGTCTTACTCTTTCGCGGGTCAGGTCAAATTTCATGGCAATTTCATCCAGCGTAAGCCCGTGGTTCATCCCGATACCGTAGTATAGGTTAATTACGTCACGTTCTTTTTTGGTTAGCGTTGCCAGCGATCTTTGGATTTCTTTGGCCAGCGATTCTTTCATCAGGTCTTTGTCGGTGTGCGGGCTGTCATCAGATACATACACATCCAGCAGGCTCATATCCTCGTCCTGCGTAAGTGGTGCGTCCATGGACACGGTGCGTGTTGTGATTTTCAGAACCGATTCTACCTTGTTTTCAGGCAAGTCCAGTGAGTTTGCAATTTCATCTGCTGAAGGCGGACGCTCAAATTTTTGTTCAAGTTTTGAAGATTCCTTACGAATCCGGTTCAATGATCCCACCTGGTTGAGAGGTAAACGGACGATACGAGATTGCTCGGCCAGTGCCTGCAGGATTGATTGGCGAATCCACCAAACGGCATAAGAAATAAACTTAAATCCGCGGGTTTCGTCAAATCGCTGGGCAGCTTTAATGAGTCCTAAATTACCTTCGTTGATAAGATCAGGCAGACTTAATCCCTGGTTTTGGTATTGCTTGGCTACCGATACCACAAAGCGTAGATTGGCTTTGGTGAGTTTTTCAAGGGCTGTCTGGTCGCCTTGCTTGATGCGTTGCGCCAGTTGCACCTCTTCCTCTGCGGTAATCAGTTCCTCTTTTCCAATATCCTGTAGATACTTGTCCAGGGAAGCCGTCTCCCGGTTCGTAATTGATTTGGTGATCTTAAGCTGTCTCATTCAACTTTTACTTAGTGATTATTAAAAATGGTCCAATAAAATCTGATTTTGTTTTACATCTAATTAGAATAAACAAGGTAACTTGATAAATGTTAAAATATTGTAAAGAAAAATTTTATATGCTTGAAATAACAGACCGGACAAGCTTCTCAAACAAGCTTGTCCGGGTTATGTTTACTGCAAAAGCAAAATAAATATTCAGGGTGGGCTTATATACTGAATTACATGCCAATGGCATAGTAGTTTCGCTGACCATTCGGATAAACACCTTCAATCAAAACGCCACCTCTTTTTCCGGAGAGCAGGTTGTTGATGTCGTCAGCAGAGCGAACAGGGTTTTTGTCAATCTCGGTAATTACAAAACCTTCCCTGATGCCTTTGTCCATTAGTTTTCCCCGTTGTAATTCAATGATTTTCATTCCATGGCTAATTCCCAACCTGTCCTTTTCTTCTGATGATACCACCTCGAAAGTGGCTCCGAGTTTTTCGGTAACTTCAAGTTCTTCCTGCGTTAGTACATCGTAGGTGTTTTGTCGGTTTTTCAATAAAACTTCTTTATTGCTAATATTCCCTTCCCTGCGTATGGTAACCATAATTTTGTCGCCAGGGTTGTGTTGCCCAACAGATTCCAATAACCTCGATACACTGTTTACATTTTTGCCTTCAATAGCCAGGATCACGTCTTCAGGTTTGATGTTGGCATCATCAGCCGAACTGCTTTCAACAACAGAAACCACATAAACACCCTGAAGATCCTGTAAATTCATTTCATCGGCAAACTCACTGTCGATATCGCGGATCGTAACTCCTATGTATGCACGCTGAATTTCGCCATAATTGATGAAGTCGTTTACAACCTTTTTAACAATATTTACCGGAATGGCAAATGAGTATCCGGTGTAAGAGCCTGTATTTGAGGCAATGGCTGCGTTAATACCAATCAGGTCGCCATTGGTGTTAACCAGCGCACCCCCGCTGTTTCCTCGGTTAACCGGGGCATCTGTCTGAATAAATGATTCAATGGCAGAATTGGTGCCTAAAATATTGATGTCACGGGCAAGCGCACTCACAATTCCTGCTGTAACTGTTGAGGTGAGATTAAATGGGTTTCCAACGGCAAGTACCCATTCGCCAATTTTTACATTGTCGGAGTCTCCATAGGTCAGGAAGGGCAAATTTTCTTCTGAGATTTTTATCAGTGCCAGGTCTGTTGACGGATCTGTACCCACAATTTCAGCTTCATAGGTTCTTTTGTCATTAAGTGTTACCTCAAGGCTTTCGGCATTTTGAACCACGTGGTTATTTGTAACTATGTAACCATCAGCTGTAATTATCACACCTGAGCCGGTGGCTACCAGCGGCTGATTATATTGCGGTTGGGGCTTCCCGAAAAATTCGTAAAAAAACTCATCATAAACAGATGTTCTTCTTCTTACCTCAGTTTTAATGTGGACAACGGCATGAACTGTCATTTCGGCAGCTTGCGTAAAGTCAGGACCAATTTGAAGAACAGCCTGCGGCACGGGGTAACTTGCAGGGATGGCAGTAAAACTTTCCTGGTTGGTGTTTTGGGCAATTTGTTGAATTTCACTTCTGTTTTCCAGCGAAGCATAAATTCCCACCGAAATTAACCCTCCTGCAAAAGCAGTTAAAACCATTAAAACAAATCTTTTCATAATCTATATTTTTTATTATTAATTTTTTTGAATTTCTTTTGATAGATGTCAAGAATTAAACCAGTTGAGCATTTCCGATCTATTTAATGATTATCAAGACACGTTGTGATAAACGATTGATTTTGTTTTGTTACTTGGTTACTTCGTTAAAAGATGTTAAGCTAAAGTATTGCGTAAAATTTTGTTGGAACCGGCTTTTTTTCAAAAATTATACATACTTGTGAAAAATTGCGTTTTTTGCATATCCATAAACAAAGACTATGAAGATCATTTTTGAAAAATATCAGGGCGCCGGAAACGATTTTATCCTTATTGACAACAGAAAGAAACAATTTGCTCCAACAAAGGAAGTTGTTAACAGGTTATGCAACAGGCATTTTGGTGTCGGGGCCGATGGTTTGATTCTTTTGGAGAACGATGCTGAAAGTGATTTTTATATGCGCTATTATAATGCTGACGGATTGGAAGGCTCGATGTGTGGAAACGGTGGCAGGTGTGCTACGCTTTTTGCACATAAACATGGAATTATCGAAAACGATGCTGTTTTTCATGCAACGGACGGTTATCATAAGGCCGGTATTTTAGTTTCTGGTGAATCTGATGCGATGGTTAAACTCAGCATGATTGATGTTGGAAATGTGATGCAAAATAACGGGCAATGGCTCATCGACTCCGGTTCGCCACATTTGCTTATTCCTGTGGAAGATGTTGAAAAAATTGATGTTCTGGCCGAAGGCCGCAAGATAAGATATGGAGAGGTGTTTGCTGATGAGGGTATCAATGTCAATTTTATTCAAATACATGAAGATGGTGTAAAAATCAGGACTTATGAAAGGGGCGTGGAAAACGAAACCCTGGCTTGCGGTACCGGGGCAGTTGCCGCAGCCCTCGCGGCGGTTGCAGGGAATTACGATATTGATCCGCCGGTAGATGTAAAAGCGTTGGGAGGCAGCCTGAGAATATACTTGAATAAATCGGGAGATAAGTTTACCAATATTTGGATTGAAGGCCCTGCATCATGTGTTTTTAAAGGAGAAATTATTCTGTAATATGTTTTTGTCAGGACAAAATATCGGCTTGCGTGCGCTCGAACCTGCTGATGTTGATCTGCTTTATAAGTGGGAAAACGACCAGCAAATCTGGTACCTTAGCAACACGCTTACACCATTTTCCCGGTTTGATCTGGAGCAATATGTGCTCAATGCCGGGAGAGACATATTTGCTGATAAGCAGGTAAGGCTGATGATTGTAAAAAAATCCTCCGGCACTACAGTGGGTGCTATTGATTTGTTTGATTACAACCCGTCTTATCAGCGGGTTGGTGTAGGCATCCTGATTGCAGAGCCTTTCAGGGAAAAAGGATTTGCTTCAGAGGCGCTTGAACTGGTTTTAAAATATTGCTTCGAGACCCTTCGCGTTCACCAGGTGTTTGCCAATATTGCCGGAAATAACAAGCAGAGTATTCGGCTTTTCGAAAGAATGGAATTTGTTAGAAGTGGCACGAAAAAGGATTGGTTGTTGACCGATGGTGCCTGGACCGACGAGTTTTTTTATCAACGCATTAATCCGATGCTGAACAAATGAAACCTGGAAAAAAATCATTAATTTTTAAGGGGTTCCTCTATATTATTATACTATTTGTGATCGCAGGTGGGATCGCATCCTTTCTTTTTTGGCGAGCAGTTTACAAAAACAATATTAACCTGGAGCCGGATCAGGCTTCGTA
>CAYNDN010000253.1:0-5760 GCA_964395075.1 uncultured Lentimicrobiaceae bacterium
GTCGTAATTACTTCTTAGTTTTAAGGTTTTTGAATAATCAGCACGTGCAAGTTTATCCTGCCCCATCAATTCATAACAATACCCTCTGTTATACCAGGCTTCAGTATATTCCGGAGCAAGCTGGATAACCTGCGAAAAATAATCAGCAGCCATATTAAAATCCTGATTATATACCAAATGGATGTAGCCGATATTATAAATGGCCTGCACATATTCAGGTTCAATATCCAAAATGCTGTTATAGGTTTTTATTGCATTTTCCAACCGGTTGTTTTCCTGAAAGAATAATCCCAATTGATAATATGGTTCAATAATTTGAGGATGGATGTTAATCGCATTTTGCAAATAGCCAACAGATATAGCATCCTTTTGTGCAGCATACAATATCCCAAGTTGCAACTGTGCTTCATAATATTCCTGATCCTGATCAATGGCAACATGTAAATTTATTATGGCTTTGGATGTATCACCCTGTTCAATATGTGCCATTGCCCTGACAAAATAGGCGATTGGATTGATATTGTCTATTTCCAGCAATGCTGATATTGTATTAAAAGCTTTTTCATAATCCCGCATGATGAGATAGAGCTGGGCTTTTTTTATCAGCGCTTCCTCGTTTTTTTCATCCAGTTCCAGTGCAAGGTTTATTGCATCCAGGCATTTGTCGGGATTACCCAAAGCAAGATAGGCTTCCGAAAGGGTGATGTAATGATTGGTGTTTTCGCTGTCGATGTCAATGGCGATGAGAATATCACGCAAGGCACTGTCAACCTTATTCTGCGAAAGGTAATAATCTGCCCTTTGAATGTAGAGTTCATCATTTTCAATATCTATTTCAATTTGTTTATTGATCTCTGCCAATGGCTTCATTTTTTCCTTATCAGCCGAACTACTGTTTGAATCCTCTGGCCGGGAAGATGTGTTACATCCAAACAGCCCAAACAAGAAAACAGGTATTATGATTTGTAAAAAATATTTCATCGAATTATTGTTTATCCAGACCATTAACATTAAACCTGCAAAGTTATTTCAAAAAAAACCTGACAAACATTATTCGCCAGGTTTTCTATTTTGATTTTGTAATAATCAGCCAATAACTTCTCTGATTTTAGCTTCGAGTTCTTCAGCCAGTTCAGGGTTGTCAGCCAGGAGACTCTTCACAGCATCCCTCCCCTGCCCCAATTTGGTGTCGCCATAGCTATACCATGAACCACTTTTTTTGATAATATCGTGATCCACACCAATATCGATAATTTCTCCCAGTTTTGATATCCCCTCACCATAAATCAAATCAAACTCAGCACTGCGGAAAGGCGGGGCCACTTTGTTTTTCACAACCTTCACACGAACACGGTTTCCGCTCACACTTTCCGTATCCTTGATCTGCCCTATTCTTCTGATATCTAACCTAACTGAGGAGTAGAACTTAAGAGCATTTCCACCGGTTGTTGTTTCAGGGTTGCCAAACATTACGCCGATTTTCTCACGCAACTGATTAATGAAAACACAAATTGAGCCCGTCTTGGAAATTGTAGATGTTAGCTTTCTTAAGGCCTGTGACATTAACCTGGCCTGCAAACCCATCTTCGAGTCGCCCATTTCACCTTCAATTTCGCTTTTGGGTGTTAGTGCTGCAACCGAGTCGATAACAATGATATCGATAGCTCCTGAACGGATGAGATTATCAGCTATTTCAAGTGCCTGCTCACCATTATCAGGCTGAGACACAAAAAGATTTTGAATATCTACACCCAATTTTTCAGCATAAAACCTGTCGAAGGCATGTTCAGCATCTATGAAAGCTGCGATGCCACCATTTTTTTGGGCTTCTGCAACTGCATGAATTGCGAGGGTGGTTTTACCTGAAGATTCAGGGCCATAAATTTCCACTACCCTTCCTTTTGGCAGACCGCCAATTCCCAGAGCAGAATCCAAACCAATAGAACCTGTGGAAATTACCGGAAGGTTTTCAATCGGCGAATCACCCAGCTTCATAACGGTTCCTTTACCATAGTGTTTTTCGATGTTTCCCAAAGTACGTTCAAGTGCCTGAAGCTTGTCCGACTTAATTTTATCTTCGTTACTCGTTGTTTTAGCCATATAATTTGGTTTTTTATTGTTAATTAACTGTTCATTGCTTCAAGAATCTGGGCAGCATGATCTTTGGTTTTCACTTTCGGGAATAACTTTTCTATTTTGCCTGCCTCATCGATTACGTAAGTTGTTCTGAGCAAGCCTTCGTACTCTTTGCCGTACATCTTTTTAATTCCCCAGGCCCCATAAGCCCGAATCACCTCTCTATTTTCATCAGCCAGCAATGGAAATGGCAGACTAAACTTTTCCGCAAATTTCTTCTGCTTCTCAACACTATCAGGGCTAACGCCAATAATTTTATATCCATTATTCAACAGGTCATCATAGTTATCCCTCAAATTACAGCTTTCGGCTGTGCAGCCTGGGGTGTTAGCTTTTGGGTAAAAATACATGATCACCTTGTTTCCTTTAAATTGTGATAATGATATCATTTCACCGTCCTGGTTAACTACATTGAAATCCGGAGCTTTATCTCCAACTTTTAAATATGACATAATTTCTTAAAACTTTAGGTTCAACAAAGTTAACCAATGCAAATTGCTACGGTTTTTCATTTAAGATTTATTAACCCACATCAACGATTAAAAATGAGTTTCATAAAGCTCAGTTTTACTTTTTTCATTGAATACCGGAATTAATTTGACCGGTTATTCTTTTCAGTTTTCTCAAAATACTTGCAGAAGTATGAAATCCTGCATTCATTACATTTCGGTTTTCTTGCCTGGCAGATGTATCTGCCATGTAAAATCAGCCAGTGATGTGCCCTTTTTATGTATTGTTCCGGAATAAATTTCACCAATTGCATTTCAGTATCCAAAGGCGTTTTTGAATTTGTTGTCAGGCCTAACCTGGCTGCAACCCTGAAAACATGGGTATCAACGGCCATTGCCGGTTTATCAAAAACAACCGAAGCCACCACATTTGCAGTTTTTCTACCAACTCCGGGTAGTTTTTGTAATTCGTTTATCTCTGATGGTACCACCCCGCCAAATTCCTCTGTAAGCGTCTTTGCCATTCCAATGAGATGCTTTGTTTTATTGTTTGGATAGGAGCAACTTTTAATCAGATCAAAAACCTCTTCATTAGTTGCTTTCGCAAGTGCCTCCGCATCAGGAAAGCGGGTAAATATTGCAGGCGTAATCATATTTACTCTTTTATCGGTGCATTGTGCTGAAAGAATTACTGCCACCAACAATTCGTAAGGATCAACATAAACCAGTTCTGTATCGGCATCAGGTTGATGCAGTGAAAAGTACGCGATAAAAAGCCTGAAGCGCTCCTTCTTTGTCATTCCGGAAATTTTGCACAAAGGTAAAAAAGCCACCTTTCTTAAGGTGGCTTTGTTAATTTCTTTTACCAGCAATCAGTTAATAAATTAGTTCAGCAGCAAACTAAAACTTCCGGCTTTTTTGGTTGAATTTACAGATAGTGCCTTTGAATAATTTAAAATGTTGTTGATTGTGGATTTGCTTGGCCCGACCTTTTTACTGGCAAAATATTGCTTAAGCTTGCATATCGTTTTGTATTCCTTTGTCAGAAACTTATTGCCCCTGATCACATTGCGATAATTCTCAGCTTCAAAATCCTCGGGTTCAGTGTAAGCAAATAGAATTAGGTCATTAAGCGTAAGAGAACGGTGCATAGGCTACATTGTTTGTTGATACTCAATTTACCAAATGCTAACGATGCACCGTAAAGGTTTATTTCACCCTGTAAAAAATGTATGCTATTTGGTTAAAATCACATTCTTTTCCTTGATAATCTTCCTGAGGTTAATGAGGGCGTAGCGCATACGACCTAATGCAGTATTGATACTCACATCCGTTTGTTCTGCAATATCTTTAAAACTCATCTCTGAATAGTGGCGCATAAGGAGCACTTCCTTTTGCTCTGGCGGAAGGTATTCAATGAGTTTCCTTACATCACTGTGAATCTGATCGGTAATCATCTGATCTTCAACTGATGGATCCGTAAAACGAATGGTATCAAATATATCAAAGTCGTCTTTGTCATTTTCAATAACCGGAATGCGCTTGGATTTCCTAAAATAGTCAATAATCAGGTTGTGAGCAATACGCATTACCCACTGGATAAACTTACCTTCTTCTTTGTAAGCACCAGACTTAATGGTATTGATCACTTTAATAAAGGTATCCTGGAAAATGTCGTCGGCGAGCTGCTTGTCTTTCACCACCATCAGGATGTAAGCAAATACCCTGTTCTGGTGACGGTGGATCAACTTTTCGAGACTGTACTGGTTACCTTTCAAATATTGACTAATCAAATCCTTGTCGCTCGGAATTTGAGTTTTCATATTAGTCTCCTTTCTATGTTTGTTTCACAAAGCGTAGAAATTTATTCGATAACCTGTCTCCTATTATTTGTTAGAAAATTATGATTTTTAATCACTTAGCTTCAAAAGTTTGGCAAATATATACATTAAATACTTAACACCAAATTTTATTTTACATTTGTTGCCTTCAGAAAGGCATGAAAATCTTCTTAAAAAAATCCAAAAAACATGCCATAACAGGTAAATATTTGTAAGATGGTGGCTGGTGATATTGAATCCTTAGACCCAAAAAAACACATACTCATAAAAGGTGCTCGCGTTCACAACCTTAAAAACATCGACGTCGGCATAAAACGAAACAGGCTGGTTGTAATCACCGGCCTTTCAGGTTCTGGAAAGTCCTCGCTGGCATTCGACACACTCTATGCAGATGGCCAACGACGCTATGTTGAAAGCCTGAGTTCGTATGCCCGGCAGTTCCTGGGGCGAATGCAAAAACCTGAAGTTGATTACATTAAAGGAATTTCTCCGGCCATCGCCATCGAACAAAAGGTTAATTATAGAAATCCCCGTTCAACAGTGGGTACTACAACAGAAGTTTATGAATATCTTAAGCTTTTATTTGCACGCATCGGAAAGACCATTTCACCGTTTTCGGGCAATGAGGTAAAACGTCACAGTGTTACTGATGTGGTGAATTTTATTGAAAACCTTGCTGAAGGAACCCGTTTGCTGGTTACAAGTTTAATGAACATAAAGGATAAGCGCAAAATAAAAGATCAACTTTCAATACTAATGCAGCAGGGCTTTACCCGCGTTTTTCTTGAAGATGCAATTGTCAAAATAGAAGATGCAATTGGGAAACCGGAGGCTTATAAAAAGACAAAAAAATTAGAATTAATCATCGACAGACTGGCAGTATCAGCATCTCACGATCAGCGGTCAAGGCTGGCAGATTCAGTTCAAACCGCATTTTATGAAGGTAATGGGAAGTGTAATGTTTTAATTGTTGATGGAGATAACATTACAAGGCATGATTTTTCAAATCGCTTTGAGCTGGATGGAATTGAATTTGAAAAACCCACAGAAAACTTTTTCAGCTTCAACAACCCTTATGGTGCATGCAAACGGTGTGAAGGATTTGGAAGTATAATAGGAATTGATGAGGATTTGGTTATTCCGGACAAAAGTTTGTCAGTTTACCAGGGTGCAGTTGCCCCGTGGAAAGGCGAAAAAATGGGCCAGTGGAAAGAATGGTTCATCATAAACGCACCCAAATACAATTTCCCGATCCATAAACCTTACAGTGAATTATCGCAAGACCAGCAAGAGATTTTGTGGAATGGGGATGAAAACCTAGAAGGTATTAATGA
>CAYNDN010000253.1:5770-7213 GCA_964395075.1 uncultured Lentimicrobiaceae bacterium
AGGTTGAAGAACAAACTTATAAAATACAATACAGGGTTATGCTTTCTCGGTACCGCGGTAAAACCGTTTGTCCCGAATGCCGAGGCACACGACTTCGCAAGGATGCTGGCTATGTAAAAGTTGGTACGAAATCTATCAGTGATCTTGTGTTGATGCCCCTGGGTAAACTATTGCTGTTTTTCCAAAACCTGGTGCTATCAGATTTTGACACAAAGGTATCAAAGCGCTTAATCGTGGAAATCACTAATCGGCTCAACTTTCTTTGTGATGTTGGCCTTGGGTACCTAACACTAAACCGGCTTTCCTCAACCCTATCCGGCGGTGAATCGCAGCGAATAAACCTGGCAACATCGTTGGGCAGCAGCCTTGTTGGGTCAATGTACATCCTCGATGAACCCAGTATCGGGCTTCATTCCCGCGACACTTTGAGGCTTATCAGGGTTTTGCAGCGATTAAAAAAACTTGGTAATACGGTGATAGTTGTGGAACATGACGAGGAAATCATCCAGCATGCTGACCAGGTGATCGACATCGGTCCCAAAGCCGGGAATTATGGTGGGGAACTTGTTTTTTCAGGATCGCTTGATGAGTTGAAAGCAAGCAATAATAGTTTTACCGCAAAATACATAAACGGGAACCTTAAGATTCCGGTTCCTGAAAACCGCAGAAAATGGACAGATTCAATTGATTTTAAGGGTTGTCGTGAGAATAACCTGAAAAATATTTCCGTAAATATTCCGCTCAATATTTTAACCGTGGTTACCGGTGTGAGTGGCTCAGGGAAGTCTTCATTGATTAAAGGTGTAATTTATCCGGCAATCAAGAGGCATATTGGAGGATACACCGATAAAATGGGAAAATTCGACAAAATGGAAGGCGACCTGAAAAGGGTTGAAGCGGTTGAATTTGTGGATCAAAACCCAATTGGCCGCTCCTCGAGGTCTAATCCGGCAACCTATGTTAAAGCTTACGACGAGATCAGAACCCTTTATGCCGACCAGAAACTGGCAAAAGTTCGCGGGTATAAACCTGGTTACTTTTCTTTCAATATCGAAGGTGGCCGTTGTGAAGAATGCGAAGGTGAAGGGGTTGTAAAAATCGCAATGCAGTTCATGGCCGACATATACCTGACCTGTGAATCATGTAGTGGAAAGCGGTTTAAAAATGAGGTGCTAGATGTGGTTTACAAAAGCAAAAACATCAGCGACATCCTGGATATGACCATTAACGAGTCGGTAGATTTTTTCAGTGGTGACAGCGAAAAAGCAACTGCCGTTGAAAAGCGCATCATCACAAAACTGAAACCTTTACAGGATGTGGGGCTTGGATATTTAAAACTGGGGCAATCATCGAGCACCCTTTCCGGTGGAGAGGCACAACGTGTGAAACTTGCCTCATTTTTAACCAAAGGCGCATCGGAACAGCGCACCATGTTTTTCTTCG
>CAYNDN010000254.1:0-7212 GCA_964395075.1 uncultured Lentimicrobiaceae bacterium
GGGGCTAAGTTAATATAGTCCCAGGAACTTTTCAAATTACAAACATAGGGGCTAAATACCGGATGAAAATAATTTTTCCTTTACCTGCTTAAATACATTTTCTTTTGTGTATCCCAGTTTCTCATCTAAAACTGAATAAGATGCCGAGAACCCGAACGAATTCATACCAAAAACAAATCCGTCCGGACCAACTATTCGTTGCAGCGTATCAGGCAATCCGGCACTAAGTCCGAATTTTTTTATGCCGCCAGGCAACACACTTTCCTGATAGTCTTTGCTTTGTGCCTTGAATAATCCCTCCGATGGTATCGAAACCACACGGCATTTTATACCATCATTTTCAAGCAGCTGCGCACCTTCAATTAAGGTGCTAACCTCTGAACCGTTTGCAATAAGAATAACATCGGGTGTGCCGCTACTCTCCTGAACAATGTAGGCTCCTTTTTGTGCCTGAAGTGCTTCGCTGTATCGCGAAGTTTTGGCCGGTAAATCATTTGTTGCCTGCCTCGACAGAATTAAACCTGTTGGTGTTTGATTATTTTCCATAGCCATTTTCCAGGCAACGGTTGTTTCCATACTATCGGCCGGTCGCAAAACCAGCATTGAGTTACGCTGACTATGATTTTTCAATTGTTCCATTAACCGCAATTGTGCTTCCTGCTCAACAGGTTGGTGCGTAGGTCCGTCTTCTCCTACCCGAAATGCATCGTGCGACCAGATGTATTTTACAGGCAATTCCATTAGGGCGGCAAGGCGTATTGCCGGTTTCATGTAATCACTAAAAACGAAAAATGTTCCGCAGGCTGCTATTATTCCTCCATGCAGTGCAATGCCATTCATGATTGCTGCCATGGTTAATTCGCTCACACCTGCCTGTAAGAAATTGCCGCTAAAATTGTCCTTTTTGAATGCAGTGGTTTTTTTAAGAAATCCATCGGTTTTATCGGAGTTTGATAGATCTGCTGATGAAACAATCATATTTTCAACCTGATCGGCAAAAACAGAGAGTACTGCCGAAGAAGCTACACGTGTAGCAGAGTTAGCCTTTTGCAGAATACTTTCGTAGTCAATATCTGGTATTGTGTCTGAGAAGAAACGGTGCAGTTTTTTCGCCAGTTCGGGATTGGCTGATTCCCAATCTTTTTGTTCATCCTTTTTAGAGGCTGCAATTTCAATCAATTGCTTCCGTCTTGATTTATAAAAATCAGCAACTTCCGGAAATATTTTGAAAGGATCTTCCGGGTCGCCACCGAGGTTCTTAATCGTGTCTTTTATTGCCGCACCGGCTTTGCTTAGGGGTTGTCCGTGGGTTGAAGTTTTGCGCTCAAAGCTTGCGCCATCATCAGTAACGGCACCTTTGCCCATAATTGTTTTGCCAATAATGAGTGTGGGTTTTTCTTTTTCGTTTTGTGCTTTGGTCAGGGCATTCCTAATCTCGTCAGGATCATTTCCGTTAATGGTTAATACATTCCAGCTCCACGCCTCATATTTTTTGGCTGTGTTTTCATGTGTCACCTCAAGGGTTTCAGTAGAAAGCTGGATGTCGTTGGAGTCGTAAAACATGATCAGATTATGCAAACCCAGATAGCCGGCGATACGTCCAACACCCTGTGAAATTTCTTCCTGAATACCACCGTCAGAAATAAATGTGTAGGTTTTATGAGCCATCCATTCACCAAACCGTGCTACGAGAAATCTTTCGGCAATTGCAGCCCCTACTGCCATCGCATGTCCCTGGCCAAGCGGGCCTGAAGTGTTTTCAATGCCATGTTCCACATCCAACTCAGGGTGGCCGGGAGTTATGCTTCCCCATTGTCGAAAATTTTTGATATCGTCCATCGTGTAAAAGCCGGCCAGGGTAAGTTGGGCATAGAGCATCGGTGACATGTGACCGGGATCAAGAAAAAACCGGTCTCTGTTTATCCAGTGAGGATTGCCCGGGTCATAGTTTAAAAATTCTGAATAAAGAATATTGATGAAATCAGCACCTCCCATAGCTCCACCGGGGTGACCTGATTTCGCTTTTTCAACCATTGATGCAGCAAGGATTCTGATATTGTCTGCTGCTTTATTTGTGGTTAAGTTATTGTGATTCATTTTACAAATTATTATGTGGCTAAATCCAATTGCAGTTGCAAATACAATAAAATTTTCAAAACGTAAAAATGCACCTAAAGCAAAAAACTACAATAAAAATGTTTAAAACTTGTGCTATACTAATCAGAACAGGTTTCACAGCAACATGCAATTGTAAAAAACTTATAAAACATGGTAGAAATTAATTTTATCGAATTCCTGAAAGCTGAAAGAGATGCTTTTTTAAAAGAGATAACCATATCTATGAAACGCCACAAATGAATGTATTTATGATGACCTGAAGGAAGGTTCCGAAAAAACAAAACTACTCTGGGCCGACCGTTACCGCAGAAACCCATCTTTCCACGGATCGCAAAATGCGGCCGGTGATCCGTATCTGTCAGCATTAAAAATCCGCTATGGCTATGCCATCACCACCCACAAAGCCCAGGGCTGTTGGTGGACCAACGTGATTCTTTTTCCTGAGTTTCTTTTTGACAGGAATAGGTTGAGGTGGGTTTACACGGCTGTGACGAGGGGGAGGAAGGAGGTTTATTCTTTCTGGTAAAAAAGTGTTAAGAATTATTAGAAATTGTTACTTTTGAATTCTTAATCCATAATTGTTCCTAAAAATGATGCTGAATGAAGCCAGGTAGCTCTATTTTCCTGCTCGGGGGGCATGACCTCGAAATGATTGAAATAAAAAAAATGCTTGAGTCGCACACAGAAACTTACGTTGATAAAAATTTAATGTGGGGTGCGAAACTCTCTCAATATCAGGATGTTTTTGATGAGGTTAATGCTTTTGTAGGCATAGAATTAATTGAGGATTGCCCACCGCCAAAAAATTACATCCCCATTGATCATCATAACGAAAAAAGCCACTTACCATCTGCTATTGAGCAAATTGCTGAGTTGTTGGGGATTACCTTATCAAGGTTTCAAATGCTAATAGCCGAAAACGATAAGGGTTATATTCCTGCTCTCATAAAAGCCGGTGCCACGGATGATGAAGTTAAACTGATCAGAAAACTGGATCGCAAAGCCCAGGGAGTAACCGAAAATGATGAAAAGCTCGCATCGGAATCACTGCAAAATAACTGTGAGAAAATTGGTAACCTAACGATTATTAATGCCCAAACCCGTAAATTTTCCCCAATTACCGATCAGCTTTTCCCCTACAAAAACCTGCTTATCTATTACGAAACGCAACTGGTTTATTATGGTACAGGTGTGGAAATGCTTGTAAAGCACTATGCCGGTTTGATCGATCAAAATACGGCCTTTCATGGTGGTGGAGCAACCGGTTTTTTTGGAATTGCTGATGGCAGTTTACCCGAAAAGAAATTTCAGACAATCAAAGACAATATTATCAATTTAACCAAACACTTATGAGTTTACACAGCTATCATGTTTTTTTGTTCCCTTTCCGGTGGGAGCCTGAAAATGCCGGTGAGGTTGATTTTAGCAAAAGGCACGACATAACAAAAATTGCCCGCAACAGTGCTTCACATTGGGTGAACCTGCCAAAACCCAAAGACCCTGAAAAGCAGGTTGAACTTTACAACGAACAAAACTTCTTTTACAAGTTCACCCACACTGCTCTTTACGATACTGCCAAAAGTGACCACCCAACCATTATGCACTTCGAGCGCGACGAAGCATACCATACACAGCTTGAGTATGAAATTGGCGTGGTGGCAGGTAAAAAATCAAGATACAAACTAAAACTCAATTCTATTGGGCTGGATGTTTTTTCCACAGGTACCGGCGTGCTGATGTTTTATATGGAAAATCACGATTATCCAGAATTTGATGACGTGAGGCGGATCAACCAGTTTGGCCGGAGGATATTCCCCCCGTTTTTGGACAAAGAAACAGGCTCATTGGGAACCAAAAATGCCGAACTCGCCGATTTCATTGCTATCCACGGATTGCAGGGAGATCCCGGCAGATATGAGGAAAATTTCAACAGGGTTGCTTCAGACATGCCTTGGGGCAACGCAAGATTTATCAGTTCACTGCTCGAGGATTTTAGCACAAAAATCAAAATTGAACCTGTGGTTGACGACCGCATGTTTACTATGTGTTGGTATTTTAATAATAAGATGAGCAAAAATAAAATTGCTGAACAGCAAGGATTTGAGCAATTTGTAAAGAGTGATGAGTGGCATCAATATCTGTATGTTGATGGTGGGACGAGTACATGCCAGAACGACAAGATGCAAAAAGACCTGCTCGAAAAAAATACCTATCAACGGTGGCAAAAATGGGGCACTTTATATGGCATGACTAAATATTCGTTTATGGCTATTTCTGAAGAAGAAGGATTTCCTAAGGATGTTGCATTACCCCATTTCAGAACCATTTACACCCGCATTGTGGAACTCAACCTGGTGCAACGCGCTTCCATTCTGAAATTTAGTGCTGAAGTAACCCACCTGAGCAGCCTGGCCGAAAAGAATAAACAAAAGCTGGCCGACAGCATTGGAGACTTTTACAAATCGTACATCCGTTTTGTAAACCAGATTTTCTTTCGCGAAGTTACCGCCCAGGAACAGGGTATCGAACTCTACGATATGCTTCAGGAAAACATGCGCATAAAAGACCAGGTGAAAGACTTAGACCGCGAAATTGAAGAATTGCACAACTATGCATCATTGCTCGACGACAAAGCCCAAAACCGCAACCTCGGGCTGTTAACTATCCTGGGTTCACTCTTCCTTGTGCCTTCCTTTATTGTGGGTTATTTCGGGATGAACTTTTTTGGCAGTGAAGATATTGACTTAAAAGCTAATCTGTTACCCTGGTTGCTCTTCTTTATCGCCGTGATTTCGGGCGGTTTGTTCGGTGTTGTCGAACTTAACAAACGTGAAAAACATGCCTGGCGCAACACCGGTATTGCCATCTTGGTAATCATTATTTTGACATTGTTACTATTTCCTTACCTAAAATAAAATCGAATATGAAAAATTTAACCAACACAATTCCATTATTTGCGTTTGCCCTCATTATTATCGAGTTGAGCATCATGGTGCTTATAATTATTATTCACCTCTTATGGCCTTCGCGCTACGATGACAGCCTGTTGGCAAACCCGTTGAACTTCCTGATATTTACCGGCTTTCTTCTCGCCATTTCAACACTTGTAACCATTCTTGCGATGCAACAGGAAAAATTATCTAATGAGAGGCAACGCGAAGTAGAGGAAAAAGAGGAACGCGAAAAAATCAGGAAAGAGGAAATGGCATCTTACAACGAGGAGAGAAAACAGCGTGTTCATAGCGACAACTACAACAAAGCCCTCGAACTGCTGAAATATGTAAAGCAAACCGGGGATTTTAACGATTCCGAAACGCACTTTCCTGTTCCGGAGAAATTCCATAAGATTGGAAAAATGATTGCCGGGCAGATAAAAATTATCGAAAACCCCAAAGAATGGAATGAAACAACTGACCCAAATAATAATAACCAAAAATAAAAGCGTATGTACAAACTACAATTCACCCTCAAGCAGCACACCCCGCTCATCCATTTCCAGCACGACCAGGCGGGTGCCACCCTGAGGGCCACCGAAGTAAAACCCAAGCTGGACAGGTTTATTATTGAGAAACTCACCAGGCTAAAAGGTGATGAAGCAGTTAAAGCATTTAAAGCGAATGCTGAATGGAAAAAATGGCTCATTGGCAATGGCGAGCATCCGGCGTTGGATTATAAGATGAGGATTACTAATTCAAATCCTCTGAAAACTAAAAAGTATTTCTTGTTTAGTTCTAATGAAAATAGGATTTTAGATGATATCATAAAGGCAACAGAAGTTGATGATGTATTATCTGAAACCCCAAATTTTGCTGATAGCCAATACTTAAAAACAAAGAAAATAAATAACCGCAAAGTTCTTGATGATGCAAAATCAGATTTTAAAAGTATGCACCGAGGAGTTTATACTTCCTTAAATATCAAGGATAATTATCTTTTTTCTTTTCATGCCCCACTACTTTCAGTTATTTCAAAATACTTTCAGGAATTTTTCCTGATAAATAATTTTGGATACAGGCAATCAAAGGGTTTCGGCTCATTTACTATAACCGAAATACGATATGGTGGACAAAGTGTTGTTTTATCAGACAATATTAAAGTTTTACTAAAACATGATGTAACACATGGAATTCCAAAATATGATTTACAGGAAGTGTTAAAGGAAGTGCAAACGTTGCACCGAAGGTTAAAATCTGGAATAAATATACCGGGAATGCCATATCATAAAGCTGAATTATTTTATGAGTTTGCAGACAAAAACATTAGATGGGATAAGAGATTTATTAAAAAACAAATCAATGCGAATAAAATTAGTGGAAAGAGTTTGCAAACTAAAAAAGCCGGGCCGACAGATTTTTATATTGATGGTAATGATATAGATACAACAAATTCTTTTATTGATCACTCTTCAAATACTTCACCATATAAATTTGTTAGAGCCTTGCTAGGTTTAGCCGAACATTATGAGTATAAGATTGATAAATATTCGAAATATTACGTTGAAATTAAGCATGATAACGCATCCTCGAATGTTAAAATTGAAAGATTCCAAAGCCCAATATTATATAAAGTTATTGATGGAGTAATTTATCCGCTTCCCAAGTCCATTCCAGATGAACTATGGGGTGAGGATTTTGAATTTAGCTATTTCATAAAAAGCAATTATGGTACTCCAAGTGCTAAAAAGAAATTTTCAAAATCAATACCAATACCAAAAATGCATGAATTTGACTTGGCTAATTTTCTTGCAGTTTCTTTAGACAATATTTATAAAAATGAAAACTTTGAATTAGATTAGTCATGAAAAATAAATACACAGCACTAACCATAGGCCCCATATACAAAACTTTTCAAATGGTAAGAAGTACAAAAGCTATCTGGGCCGCAAGCTATATGTTTTCTTACCTGATGAGGGAAATCATAAAAACGGCAGAATTCACTACCAAACAGGTTATCCTTCCTTATTTTGAAGACACTGACTTAAAAACACCAAGAGGTGTTGGGCTTTTTCCTGACAGACTTATCATTAAAGGTGAATTTAAAAATCTTAACAAAACTGTTAAAGATGTAATTACGATCTTTTCAAAACAAGTAGCA
>CAYNDN010000255.1:0-1868 GCA_964395075.1 uncultured Lentimicrobiaceae bacterium
GCCGGTGCGCCAGAGCTTCTTCGAGTGCGTTCCGAGCAGCAGGATCGCCGCCTCAAACTGCTTGAACTGGCTCCCGGTGAATCGGAAACTTATGTTATGCAGGGGTTTCTCTACACCGCAACTTTGATGGTTGACCCCATGACCCGCGGACAAAAGTACAGTGCCATGTCAGCCCAATCTATCGGAAGGGCTTTAGGCATAGAGCCTGATAACCCACGTGCCAGATATATGCAAATTGCCAACGAAATGGGAACAGCAAACTTTTTTGGTAACGATGTGGATGAGATTTGCCAACACGCGCAGAAATTGTGGAATGAATGGGACGAGTATAAACTCAAATCAAGGATTCATCCGCAGTGGGGCAAAGGCCAGTTGGCAGAAATCACAAAACAATGTGGTGGCGAAGTAAAATAGGTCATCGAATTGAAAACCAGTTGTGCAACATATAAGGAAAACGATTATGAAAAGATTAAAATTAGATCTTCGTGGGATAATTTTGACCTGGACAGTAATTACTTCAACTTTTTTTTGGACTTCTACCATGCGTATAATTTTTAAACCTGAAATTTCAAGTTGGCGTATATTTTGGTTCAGCGGTAAAGGATTTTCAGGTGAGTTTTGGTTACTCCCTTTGTTCATCATCTTCGCCCTGTCAATAATATATATAGAAGGTCGTGGCAAAATCCGAGCGCTATATCACACACTAATATTGCTTTGGCATATCTTGTTGACAGGCATTATTATCTATGGCAGTACTCAACCAGAAACGGAAATCTCATTTGATACCTGGGGAGTATCATTTTCTTTAATCTGGCTGGTTATTCCTTTTTTACTTTTCCTGGTTGGAACAATATTGTTGATTTATAAGGAAAGAAAAAACCTAAGTAATATTCCAGTTTATAATTGGACAGCAATAAATCTTAAACCACTAATTTTTTCAATAGCCCTTTCAATTATTGCATACTTTTTCTTTTGGTTTGGTATTGGTTTCAATTGGCTTGTAAAAATCGCTGTGGGCTCAACCATTTTGCAGTGGATATTAATAACCGAAGCTTTTGGCAAACCTTATAAATTTGTTACCAAAAAAGATTTAACATGAAAAACTGGAAAACTATTACGAAAAGAATTCTGATAAACAAGTTAATAGATTCTGTTTATCGCTGTTGGGCAACTCAAAATCAAATTGAAACCTGGTTTACGGCAACACTGAAGTTGGGTTGACACGAAGCGATATTCCAGCTGACGAAAAAAGCAAGAAGAAAATTTTTGTTGGTTGTATAACCGGTTGGTCTTTTTGGCTAACAAACCTTAAAGCATACCTGGAACATAATATCACTCTACACGCCAAAGGATTAAATCAAGATGAAACTATGGATTTGGTTAACAGCTAATCAGGATAATAACTATTTTTGAAAAATATCATTTGAGGCAAAATGGAAACAATACAAACAAACGAAACACGGGAAAAGTATTTTCAAAAGAAGGAACTGCCCACTTTTATTATCGGGAACATGCTCATTGCCTTTGTGATTATGCTGGCATTTATGGGCGATCCATTCAGTTCTGCCAGGCTGTTTTTCATTGCCTATTCCTGGGCGCTGGCCATTTGCGTAACCCAGTGGCTGGGGCATAGTTATATTTTCCATCAATTGGATAAACGAATTAGCTGGATCGAAAAACCAGCCACAAGGGCCATACTCGGCCTCATTGCACTTATTATTTACTCTGCCATTGCATTTTATGTTATCCAGTTTTTGTTTTTCTACATGGTTCAGGGAAAGCTGCCCGAGGTTACCTGGCGATGGATGCTCGGAAATGTGATCTATCCTGTAGGTATTTCGTTTGTGATCACACTGGTTTTTACGGCC
>CAYNDN010000255.1:1878-6859 GCA_964395075.1 uncultured Lentimicrobiaceae bacterium
GCCATCGCATTTTTCAATGCATGGAAAACCTCTGTATTGAATGCCGAAAAACTGAAAACTGAGATGATGACCTACAAATATGAAACGCTCAGAAACCAGATCAACCCTCATTTTTTATTTAACAGTTTCAATGTGCTAAGTGACCTTGTTTATGAAGACCAATCCATTGCCGTAAAATTCATACAGAAGCTGAGCCAGCTATTCAGGTATGTATTGGAAAGTCGTGAAAAAGAACTGGTACCGCTAAAAGAAGAAATGGATTTTGTGGACTCTTTTGCTTATCTTTTGCAGGCGAGGTTTGAGGAAAAATTAAAAATTAGCAGAAGTTTTGAGCCTGCACCTAACGAAATGATCGTTCCGGTGAGCATCCAGATGCTGATTGAAAATGCGGTGAAACATAATGAAGTATCTGCAGCTTTTCCGCTGGAAATCTCCATTTCAAAAAGTGATGATTTTGTTGTGATCACAAATAGTTTGAAAGAAAAAAACGCAGACAATGAATCTACAAAGGTTGGGCTGAATAACTTGAAACAGCAATTTTCCTATTTCACAAACCGGGAAATAAAAATTATAAAAACTGACTCCGGATTTTCAGTTTACCTGCCGATTATCCACGAACAGCATGAGGAGGTAAGCCGATGAATATACTGATCATCGAGGATGAATCCAGGGCTGCAAACCGTCTGGAAAATCTGGTCACCAAATTAAAACCCGGTTCAGTAATTCTTGGAAAATTTGAATCTGTCAGGGAGTCGGTAAAATACCTTTCAAATAATCCATCACCCGATCTCATTTTGGCAGATATTCAACTGGCCGATGGGTTAAGTTTTGAAATATTCAAAGAAATCCGGGTTCAGTGCCCGATCATTTTCACCACAGCCTACGACCAGTACGCTATCGAGGCTTTCAATACCAACGGCATCGATTATCTGCTCAAGCCTATCGAGGAGGCACGCCTGTTAAAAGCACTAAATAAATTGCAGAACCTTACTCCAAGTCAGCCGAACATCGCAGCTGTGATGGATTTATTATCCAAACAAGCCATGCCAAACAAAAGCTATAAAAGTCGTTTCATGGTTAAAGTTGGTGAACAAATCAAAACTATTCACATTGAAAGGATCAAGGCGTTTTACAGTTTCGACAGGGCCACCTTTATATTCACCAACGACCAACATAATTATATCGTCGATTACACACTTGACCAATTGGAAGATATGCTCGATCCTGCCAGATTTTTTCGGGTAAATCGTAAATATTTCCTCAGCCTGGAGGCCTGCACAAAAATCTACACATGGTCGAACAGCCGGCTTAAAATTGAGATTGATGGTATTGATGATGAAGTTGTTGTGGCACGGGAAAGGGTAGGGAGGTTTAAGGAGTGGCTGGATGGATGAGCAGGATTAGCGCGTAGCGCAGAGTGCAGGAAGGGACTTCGGAGGCGTCAAAGTCATTAGAATTCTAAGCATAAATGCGAAAATTGAAGATAACAATGAAAACAAGGAATTCTGACTAATAGGCTTGTCTACGGCGACATGTTCATTCAGCTGAATCTATTGCGCCAGTATCCGCCTCCGGCGAGATAAATTTTACTGCCGATGGCACAGATACGCAGCGAATGCCACGCCAATTGCGTGATGGTGAACAAAAAAAGAGTATCGAAGCGAATGCTTCGACAAACGTCTTCAATCATTGGGAAATTGAAAGCTGTCAGACAGTTTGATGTTGATGTTAATTTTAAAATCGCTAACATCCTAATTATCGAGTTTTTAGAGCATCTAAGATAACTGTCTGACAGCTCGCCCAGTTAGCCAAAGAAATTAATGCGCTTTTGAAATTGAGGAATAATACCGCCTTCAGCGGAACCTCCCCGAAGTTTCGGGGCAGGCAGCAATGTTGAGCAAATAACTTAATAACCCTGCCTGACTGTGTCACGCAGGCAGGGAATAACCCAATAACTTTTTCATCCTCCGAAGCCAAGGGCGAAGGAGGAAATAACCCATTAACTGAATAACTGGATAACTTAACTTCTTCTCTTCCTTACACCCTTTACAGCCTCTGCTTCCAACGGTTTATCCGGCCAATAGTGTTTGGGATACCGGCGTTTCATTTCCTTTTTAACTTCAAAATAAGCACCTTTCCAAAAGCTCTGCAAATCTGAGGTAATCTGAACAACTTTAAAACCGGGTGATAATTGATGCATCAGCACTGTAATTTTACCCTGATTTACTTTTGGAGAGACTGTTAAACCAAATACCTCCTGCAATCTGACAGCCAAAATGGGAGGGGAGCCATCTGCCGAATATATCAGCCTTATTTTTGATCCACTCGGAACAGTAATTCGCTCAGGAACAAGTTTTTCCAGCCTGGCTTGATGTATAGTACCCAGGCTGTAAAACAGTATTTCTTTGAGATTTAACTTTTCCAGGTCCTCATTTTTCTTGATATTTTGAAGATAGGGTTGGAGCCACTTTTCTGGATTTTTGAGCAAACCGGGTGTTGAAAAATCCGGCCAGTTTTCATCAGGATTCCATAAATTTAGGCTTGAAATCCTGTTTTGAAATTGCTCAACTTCATCGTTAAAACTTAAGAGTTGTTCACCTTCATTTTTAATTGCAGCCAGCAAAGCTTCTTTTATTTGCTCTTCATCAGGATTTTGCAGAGGTATTTGCTGAAGCACGATGTTTCCAATTCTGGATTCTGTAGTTGCTTTAAGCCCACCTGACTTTGTATCCCATGTTATAATTTCCTGCTTTTTAACCAAAGGAGCAAGGTCTTTTGGATTAAGCGGAGAAGCCAGAAAAATTCTCCCGATCTCATCACGGGCATCCAGGTGAGCTACAGCCAGCCAGGGTTCATAAGCCAAATCGTCGCTATGATGGGCCATGGCCAGTCTGCCATTGGAAAGCTGAAACTGTGCATTGTTTCCGGGCCGTGCCGAAGCTATGCGCTCGGGATAGGCAAATACCAGCAATAAGCCTGTTTCGTAAGGGTTAACGGGACTGTTGTCGGGTTCTGTCTTAAAATGACTTCGGTATGATTCTGCAATTTTCTCTATCCGTGCAAACTGTCTGTTTCCTGCCTTTTCTCTCCTGAATCTTCGTAAAGCATCTATTCTCAGGTTGATATCAATTCCGGTTTCTTTTTGCGGGAGCGGGTCACGTTCTTCGAGCAGGGCAGCTAAATCAGTAGCCAGAGGCAAAAGTTTTTCATGGTTTGCCATCAAAAGCAAATGAGCAATTCGTGGTTGTGCCGGAACCTGGTGCATTTTCCTGCCGTGTGCAGTGATTTTATCATTTTCTGTAGCACCAATTTCTTCCAAAAGTTTAAATGAAGCGGCTAAAGTACCGGTGGATGGGGGAGTTACCCAGGTTAATTCGGCAGGGTAGTTCACGCCCCAGATCTTTAATTCGAGTGCCAGAGTAGTAAGATCAGTTTCAAGGATTTCAGGATTTCGATGGGCAGGGCGGTTGTGATTGGATGCTTGTGTCCATAAGCGGTAGCAGACACCTTTACTCAAACGGCCTGCGCGTCCGGCACGCTGGTCAGCCGAATCCTTACCAATTAGAATCGTTTCCAGCCTTGTTAATCCCGATCGGGGATCAAACTTTGAGGTACGGCCAAAACCGCTGTCAATCACAATTTTAATCCCTTCGATGGTGAGACTGGTTTCTGCTATTGAAGTTGCCAACACAATTTTACGTTTCCCTGCCTTATTGGGAAATACTGCCGCATTCTGCTGCGCATGAGAAAGCCGGCCATACAATGGATGAATAGCAATATCATCAGTGTTCTTTCGGAGTAACTCTTCACATTTTTTTATTTCGCCCTCGCCGGGTAAAAATATCAGCAGGTCGCCATCATTTTCCCGTAAAGCCTGAACAGCAACTCTGGCGGCCATTTCAGGGAGGTGATAAACATCTGATTCGTCAGTATATTTTATTTCAACCGGAAACTGTTTTCCTGTTCCAACAATGGCTTTTGCTTTGAATAATTCAGATAAAGCCGTAAAATCGATTGTTGCCGACATGATCAAAATCCGAAGGCCAGGACGCAGGATTTGTTGGGTTTCACGGCAAAAAGCTAAAGCTGTGTCGGCATGGATGCTCCGTTCGTGGAATTCATCAAAAATTACCAAACCCACATCTGACAGAGCATTGTCGCTTTGCAGCATCCTGGTTAGTATGCCTTCGGTTACAACCTCAATTTTGGTTTTTTCAGAGACCCTGGTGTCGAGCCTGATGCGATATCCGATGGTTTCGCCTACTTTTTCATTCAGCAAATCGGCCATTCTTGTGGCAATCATCCTGGCAGCCAGCCGCCTGGGCTCCAGCATCATAATTTTTTTGCCTGCCAGCCATCGCTCATTCAGCAGAGCAATTGGAATCAACGTACTTTTTCCTGCTCCTGGAGGTGCTGTGAGGATCGCTGTGTTTTCCTTCCTGAGCAGATTCGTCAATTCCGGAATTGAACTTTTTATTGGGAGCTGGATGTTTTTCACCTTAGTTTTATAGCTTTCGATTGTTGACAAAATTATGTTAATTCATTTATCTGCATCGTTTTGATACTTTTGTCGGGAACAAATAATACACTTGATAAATTGAAAAGCAATAAACAGATAAAATTTGGTATCATACTGATTCTATTGTCCGGGGTTGCATTTGCCATCATGCTTATCATTCCTTTTTTGAATTTTGAGAAACAAACCAAAATTCTGGGTGCATCTATCGCTTTTATAGCCATGGAAGTTTTGTTTTATGTTGGCGGTTTTTTTGTAGGAAAGGAATTATTTTCGAAGTACAAGAACTATTTGAATCCAGTTAAATGGTTTAAAGGCCGTTCAGCTAATAAGGAATAGCCACCTATTAACTATTGCTTTCCCTTAAATCCTGCGATTTATCGAAAAGCCATCTGAAAATCTTCACATCAAAAATGTCCTATAATTAATATTATGTTAAATAGGAATTTTTAAAAGAAAGAGAGA
>CAYNDN010000255.1:6869-7204 GCA_964395075.1 uncultured Lentimicrobiaceae bacterium
AGAATATTTATTAAAAAGAGCAGATTATGATAAACTCTGCTCCCTATTTGCTGTTAATCTTTTATCCGTTCGTTAATGCCCTTGATTTTTTCGTGCATATTAAACTGTGAATACACAGATTCAAGCTTATTCACAACCTCCTTATTTTCCGGATCAATATCAAAAGCTTTCTCTAAGTGTGGCATCGAATCCTTCAACATTTTGCTGGCCGCATCGATATATTTTTTTTGTTCAGTTTCAGAAGTTGTAGCTTTACTTTTGTTCAATTGCTGCTCTCCTTCTTCATAATACAAATTTCCCATGCTGTAGTTTGCCGAAAAATCATCCGGGTTTTT
>CAYNDN010000256.1:0-2194 GCA_964395075.1 uncultured Lentimicrobiaceae bacterium
ATAATCTGACCAATTCGGATAAAATTTAATAAAAACCAACGCCTTTTAAAGATCGTTTCGCAATATACAAATATTAAATTGAAAACTATGAGATTATTAAAATCATTTTGATTCAGAATCCTGTAATTATATTTTCCTCATGAATTAAAAAGGATACAATGGTCTGCATTTCCCAAAAATGCTTTCAATTGACTATGTGCAATAAAACCTGACAAACAAAGCCAACCCGCTGGTGATTTATGAGGTGGTGGAGTATCATAATTACCTGGTGATCGTCTTGTAAAAGATTACATTTCAACCCCCGGTAGCGATATTTTTTCAATAGGGAAGAAATGATTAACTTGCAACCGCAAATAATTTTATCAAATGTTTCACAAGACAACCTTACTTCTAAGCTTAATACTGGCTCTTTCGATACAGGGTTTTTCCATCAAATACTCTGCAAATTTTGCTGAACCGGTCGTCCTGCCATTAGATTCCTCCCGGGTCATTCACGGCCTGGTGCTCGATGGTAGAAATGGCTCCCCGCTTCCGTACGCACACATTTATGTCATGAGCAAACACACCGGAGCGGTGAGTAACGAAAACGGTGAGTATGCCATGGATATCTCAGAACTGGAGCCCGGGGATACCCTGCGGTTTCAGTACATGGGCTATAAAACCGTAAAGTTTACGGTAGAGCATCTGCGGGCTTCTGCGGATGTTTTGATGGTTGAAAATATCTTTAACCTCAGCGAAATACTGATTTTTGGCAGTGATCCAAACCCGAGAGAGATCGTTAAAAAGGTACTCGAAAACAAGGATAAAAACTACATACGAACCACCAGCAGGCGTCAGGTTTTTATTCGCGATCGTGTTAACCAGGATATCACCGGGTTTGAGCTGAAATACAAAAAGAGCTCTGTGCCACAATTGGACAGGGATATGATTGACCTGGCGGAAGAAAAATTCCCGGATAACTTTACCTCATTCACCGATTTTCTTGGAAACCTGTATTACAACAAAAACAAGGAAGATTCCATCACCTTTAAAATCGATCCCATCCGAACGGTATCACTCAGGGAAAAGGATGTTGCCGACCTTGAGCAACTGGAGAGAATTTTTGAAAATGCTTTCAACAACACCGGAGAGGATGAATACTGGAAGGCGAGAAGCGGTATTTTTGGCGGTAAACTTGATATGGAAGATGAGAACGATACGGTGGTGAACGATACGCTGAACGTTCAAGCAAGTTTAGATTCACTAATGGTTGAATCACAAGAAGATACACTTAAGGAAAATGAGCGATGGATAAAATATCACAGATGGGGTATTAGGCGCAAAGAAAGGTTTACCAATTTTGAAGACAAAGATCAGTGGGAGTTTTTGCATAAAACTTCACGATATAAATATACACTTGCCGGTGGCACCCGGGTAAACGGGGAGGAGGTTTATATCATCGATTTTCAGCCTCGAAACAAGGGTTTATACGAGGGGCGCCTTTTTATTTCCACCCAAACCTATGCGATCGTTCGCGCCGATTATAAATATGCTCCTGGTAAACTGGGGATGGAAATACAGCTTTTGGGAGTTGGATATGCCAAAACACAGTTTGGTGGCTCCATTTATTTTGAGAAGCAGGACAGCATCTATGCACTCAAATATTTTTCTTTTAACAGTGCTTCAAATGCGAGTTTCAACCGGAAAATTTCCCTCATCAAAAAGCGGAAACGCTGGCTTTTTGATAAAACCCTTATGGAAGTGAAAGTGCGGGTGAATTTGTCCATGTCATTGAATCAATCGGTGGAATACCTTGTTTTGGATAATACCGAAATCTCCGGCCAGGAATTCGCGGACTTTGAGGAAAAGAAAAAAATGGAAATCATTTTTGTGGATCAGTTCGATGATCAGTTGTGGGAGGGTTATACCATCATAGAGCCAGTAAAACAAATGCGGGAATATAAGAAGCGGGGCGAGTTTTGGGAAGATTGAGAGATGATTTTTAAGTTGGCAGTCAGCAGTGGTTATGCCTTTTAGAAGACCTTTTTAATAAAAACTCCGCAGATGGGTTGTTAAATTTGAATTCTGTTTTTACGTCCCATTTTAAAAATTAATGCAATGATAGTCAGGTGTCTTTCTCAAGTGAGCACCCTGAAATAGATTTCTCATTCGCTTCGCTCCATCGAAATGACATAGCCTCATATAGTTGATGGGG
>CAYNDN010000256.1:2204-6879 GCA_964395075.1 uncultured Lentimicrobiaceae bacterium
TGGGGCAGGGGAAAGCGGACGCGGAGCGTCCGCTTTCCCTTGCCCTCCCTCCGGTTAAAAAAAACGATTGTCATTTCGATGCCGAAACTTCGGCAAGAAATCTATTTTAAAACATCTCGAACCACTAATAAAAATGGAACGAATATGACACTTCTTCAACATTTTGCAAATCATTGATTTTAAACAAATTGACGTTTTTGCAAAATGGGTTTTTTACACCCCACTCCGCAGATTTCTTTAGCTACCCATTTTGCCACTATTACTGAATACCGGATAGACTGCCAATTTTTTGAAAACATTCACTATTCAGCAAAGAAAATTTTACCCACAAAAATAGTAGTAGAACCATAAAATTAAATCAACTTTTTCAGTTGCATCATGTGTACGATATCCGAAATGATCGCATCTATTGAAAGTGTGGATACATTATAATACACATCATAGCAGTGTTGACAGCCGGCTTTTTTAGAGAACATCTCCAACAATTTATGTCGATTGGCATCCATTTCTTTAACTTTTTTGTGGGCCAGTTTTTCTGATGTCTGGTATTTGTCTTTGATATGGTTTACCCGCCATTTAAATGGGGCCATTAGCTTGATGTGCAAGGATTTTTCGATGTCACGGGTGATTTGTGCTCCGGCACGGCCAACGATTATGGCATGTCCTCTATGGGCAAATGCCTTTACCACATTTTGTACTGCCTCCCTAACCCTCCAGTCGCTTTGGTATTGCTTAGAAGTCATCGACAGAAAGAACTCATCAACCTGCGACCGTTTTTCAAATTTGAAAATATACTCAATTCTATCTGTATGAGTTTGCAGGGCTTTGGCAGATTCTTCAAGTATTTCCTTGCTAATGATCTCCCAGTTATCGGTTTCTCCAATGCCTTTAAAATAGGTATTGATATGTGATGCCAGCTTTTGGGATATGCCAATGGCTTCGCAGCCAAACTCTCTGGAAATGGTTACAACAGGTCCTGGCGGCTTTTCGGCCTTGGTTTCGGTTTGCTGGAATTTTTGCTTCAGGTATGCTTCAAGGAAATTGTCCATAACAATAGGTTATTGGTTAATGCCATAAAAATAATGAATTTTTGATTTGATTTCAAGTATCATGTCGATATTTCACTGGCAAGTGAGATTTTATTTTCTTTCGGTTGTACTAAAGAAAAAACGGGATTCGAAATTTTATGTCGAAATTAAACTTAGACCATTACTAATCAGGTTGACAAGTGCTTTGTCTTCTTGCTGCTTTTTCAACAGATAATCGGTTATCTCAGTTTTGATGCCGGAATTGAGATTATCTATTATGGTCAATTCAAGTATTTCCAATGGTAGCAACCACTCCTCCGGGTATGTTGTTTTGATGGTTTGCCAAATCTCTGTAAGCCTGGAGACATTAACCGATTTTTCGCGCATTTCTCTAACTTCCTGATACAGCTTATGCAATTTTTTAGCTTCCCCGGAATGAGATATTTTGTGTGTTTTTTCCTTTGGAACCGGGTATTTCAGGCCGAAAGCATCGGCATCGGCCGGGCCAGTAAAAACTGATACTATGCTGTGTCCGACAGCCATGTCAAATTTTCCCCAGGCGGGATCAAAAAGCACCTGGTCTTCAAACTTAACGATGCAATCCGTAAAAGTGAACAGTATGTTTTTTTCCTTGTGTCGATGGATATGTTCAAGTTTTCCTTTTACGCGAACTCCGGTTTCAAATTCAATCTCACATATTTCATCTTCAACGATGCCAATTTCTATCAATTCATTTATCGATAGTAGTTCAGGTGGAATATCGGTGTTCTTAATCTTTCCAACCGGTGATCCAAAACCATTCTTATGATAATTTATTCCATGACTTTCCAATTGCTTTCCTTCAACACAAAGTTGGGTCGGGGTGGATGTTTTGAGGTAGGCAATTCTTTCACAGGATACAATAAGATCAGAAAACGTACCTGAAACCTGCAATCCTGAAGAAAATTCACAGGTTGCTGTATTTTCTGAATCAATGGCTTTTTGCATGCCGTAAAGCCCGCCGCGTCTCAGTGCCATGCGGTCGGCAAACTGGTAAAGCACTGTAGTGAGGTATTCGAAATTGGGCGTTACAAAAAGCTGGGGCTGCTTCGTGGTAATATCAAAATTCATGTTTACCGCATCAATGCTGTAGGGTAGTTTTTCCACATCATTATTCAGGCAACTGAAGCTTTCGCCGATGGATGACAAGAGCCCGGCGCCATAGATCTTTGGTTTATCCGGTTCACCGATCAATCCATATTCAACCGTCCACCAGTGCAGGTTGCGGATAAGCGACATCTCAGAAGGTGCTCCTATGTTTTTATCCAGTTCATCGAGATGCTCTTCCGCTTTTTCAATATCTGCTTTTGGAGTGTACGGATCAGCTTTTAAAATGGATAAGTGTCTGATGGCCTCATACTGCTGATAATCCTTCGCTGATGAAAGTGCCTTTGAACCTACTTCCCCGAACAGACGAAGGTATTCCGCATAGTCCGGGTCAGCGATGATAGGTGCATGGCCGGCGGCTTCGTGAATGATGTCGGGGGCAGGCGTGTACTCGATCTGATTTATCGGCCTGATATCCGCCGCTATAACCAGCACATTGTACGCCTGAAATTCCATAAATGCAGCCGGTGGAATAAATCCGTCCACAGCTACGGCAGCCCAGCCAATCTCCTTTAAAATCCTGTTCATGCCATACATGTGCGGAATGCGGTCGATGCTGATCCCGGTTTTTCCCAATCCGTCAAGGTACGACCCGTGGGCAACCCTGCTCAGGTATTTCACATTCTGGCGCATCACGTAGCGCCAAACTGCATGGTCCTGTTCGGTGTATTCGTTGTAAGGCTGGTCTATCACTAAGCTCATCAGGTGTTTGGGCAGCCTGTTGAGCACTTCATTCATTTCCATCATTGATACGGTTAGTTTAGAATTATTCGATAATTGTAGCCCAAAAATAGGATTTTGGGTGAAGGCAGAGATGCATCATTTTAGATTTTAGAAAAATTAACGTATTGATTTTTAAGGTGCTAATATAAAATAATGTGTTTGGCTAAAAGTTTTTTTTGGTATTTTATGGTTGGATATCTCACTTCGTTTGACTTGACATCAAATTCATAGTCCTGAAGGGCAGGATGGTCCTGCCATAAAAATTGTAAAACAAATTATCATGTCGAACGAAGTGAGACATCTGCAATTTGTGCATCTTTTAAAACTATATTTTTTTTTAAATCACAGCCATTTTTAGTTGTTTTAGTATTGGTTTTCAATTGTTTGCTTCCCTTATTTATCCAGTATGTGCGGTGGAGGAATCAATACAGATATTTTTTCTGTAATTCAACTTTACCGGACAATGGGGTTAAAATTTATTGAAAAGGAATATTTCTCAATCCAATCTAAATGCTTTGGATAAACAACTGTTGTTTATTTGGCAGCCCCTTTTTCCGTGTTGAATTACTCCTTGCCAAACCGCATAAAAAACCAATCTTTGCCTGTTTTTTCAATACAAGGAAAATTTGAACACAAAGTCATTACAATCGGATTTGTTACTGCTGCTCACAGCCATCATCTGGGGATTTGCATTTGTGGCGCAGCGTGCCGGAATGGAACATGTGGGGCCATTCACTTTTAACGGCGTTCGCTTTGCCCTGGGAAGCCTTTCGCTTCTGCCCCTGCTCTGGCTAAGAAATCAGAAGACAAACACAACTTTAACCAAAAATTTATGGAATAAACAAACCTTGCTTGCCGGATTTTTTGCAGGAACAGCATTGTTTGTGGCGGCCACTTTTCAGCAGATTGGGATTGTTTATACAACCGCCGGAAAAGCAGGTTTCATCACCGGGCTGTATGTGATTTTCGTTCCCATCTTTGGGATTTTTATCCGGCAAAGCACAAAAATAAATGTTTGGATCGGTGCAGTGATTGCAGCCACCGGACTGTATTTTTTGAGTGTTAACGAACAGTTCAGGATAGCGTTTGGAGATGGACTTATTTTGGTGAGTGCTTTCTTTTTTGCCATCCACATCCTGATTATCGGCAAATTTTCCAGCAAAGTAGAGGCCATCCGGTTATCGATTATCCAGTTTGCAGCCTGTTCAATATTCAGTTTGATCACCGCAGGATTTACAGAAGAAATTATGCTTGCTGGGATTTTAGATGCAGCCATTCCAATTTTGTATGGAGGGATTTTTTCAGTGGGAATTGCCTACACACTGCAGGTTGTTGGGCAAAAACATGCCCATCCTTCAGCAGCTTCCATCATCCTGAGCCTGGAGTCGCTGTTTGCAGTGGCTGGCGGATGGCTGCTGCTGAGCGAACAAATGACAGCACGCGGATTGTTTGGTTGCGGATTGATGCTTGGCGGGATGATTCTGGCGCAGGTGAGACTTAAAAGAACAAGGCCATCAAAGTGATGCAAGATGTTAGAACTTTCATGTTTGATGTATTCATTTGATGATAGATTCAATCCGGGATTATTCATCAAAAAAAAATGTTCAAAACCGATTGTGCGCATCCTTCATCAAAATCCAGCATGGCATTTACCAGCATGAATTTTTGAAACCGGGGGAGGTCTTCCGGGGAAATATCTTTGGCCTCGATCTGCCCCTCATCCAAAAGTTGCTGCCTCTTTGTTCCTTGTAACAGCGGTATTTTAGGGGTGATCCATT
>CAYNDN010000256.1:6889-7178 GCA_964395075.1 uncultured Lentimicrobiaceae bacterium
GGTGTCGGTAACCAGGCCATCTTTTATAAAAAGCAAATCATCGCAGTTTCCCCGCTTAACAAAATAGTGATTGATAGCTTTTCTATTCAAAAACTTCAATGAATAATCAAGATCATTGGCTTCAATCAGTTTTAAAGTGTGGATGGGCTTTGGGGTGTAGGGAAAAAATTCGACCTTTCTGATTTGGGTATCGTACTCCACACGGCATTTGTAGAGTCTGTCATTAATATATTCGGGAAGATGCAGTTCTTTTTCAAGGTTTATTTTTGCATCATCAAAAATCGCTGCC
>CAYNDN010000257.1:0-5883 GCA_964395075.1 uncultured Lentimicrobiaceae bacterium
GCCCCAACCGGCGAAATAAACGTGAAGGTGATAATCGCAACAGACAAAAACCCAAAGAATAAATATTTTTTAACAAAAAGGCTTTGAAACCGTTTTAGCATCAAAGCCTTTTTTTATGGATACTATCCAACAAAATAACGCGCCAATAATTCTCTTTGATGGCGTATGTAATCTTTGTAACGGATTTGTTAATTTGCTGATCCGCATCGATAAAAAAGCCACCCTCAGGTTCATGCCACTACAATCTGACAAAACTGAAAAAACCAAAGCTTTAACCTCCGTAATGAATGATTTACCCGACAACCCTTCATCGGTAATTCTAATTGAAGGCGAAAAAATCAGCCTGAAATCAAACGCGGTTTTACGAATTGCTGCATACCTGCCCTGGCCCTGGAAAGTGTTGAAATATTTCGGGTTTTTGCCAAATAAAATGAGGGATTCAATTTATGATTTTATTGCCAGACACCGATACCAATGGTTTGGAAAAAGTAATCATTGCATGGTTCCTACACCAGATGTGCAAAAAAGATTCGTTTGAATTATCTAAAACTCAAAATTTCTTAATCTGAAAATAAAACAAAAAATTCTCCGTATTGATGCGAACCAAAGGTTATTGATGTAAAACCTGATTATAACAGGTATTTACAAGAAATGAAAAACCTGTGCATAAAAACCACAACCAAACTTTGACATAAAAATTTTTCAATCAAAATAAATGCATGTTTAACAATTAAAGGTTTATTAAAAATGACACGAAACGAAGGAGTTACAACTTTCAAAGGCAACCCACTGACATTGCTGGGCAACATGGTTAAAGCAGGAGACAAAGCCAAAGATTTCACAGTTCTCGGAAACGATCTTGCCCCTGTAAAATTAAGCGATTACGATGGAAAAATCAGGATACTCTCCCTGGCACCATCAGTTGACACAGGTGTGTGCGCTGCCCAAACCAAGCGTTTCAACCAAGAAGCCACAAAATTGGCGGATGCTGTAGTACTGGCCATTTCGATGGACCTGCCTTTTGCGCTGGGCCGTTTTTGTGCAGCCGAAGGCATCGAAGCCGTAAAAACAGCCTCTGATCACAAAGATGCTGACTTTGCCACCAAATATGGATTTCTGATCGCGGAACTCAGGCTGCTGAACCGCGGCATCGTAATCATCGATAAGGAAGGCATCGTAAAATACGTAGAATACGTTAAAGAAAACACAGACCATCCTGATTATGATAAAGCACTTGAAGTTGTAAAAACACTGGGTTAAATTTTAACCAAAACATAAAGCCATCTCACACCCGAGGTGGCTTTTTTATTTTGAAACTACTGCGAATTTTATGGAGAATCATTCAGGAAAATACCAAAATAGCTGGTAGTTTACAATCGGCAGTTAGCAGCTCTTTTAACCACGAGAAGAACTTTTTTACAAAACATTATAATATTGTAACCTTCCCCAACCTATACAAGAGCCAAAAGCAAAATGTATTATCCTGTAAAAATAACACCCACAAAAAATGTAGTAGAACCTTTTTTATTGAAATCCTGCAAAAAAGTACCCCTTACATGCAATGAAGCATGGAATATTTTGTTTTCATCTCCAACAATCTACTAAATTATGGCAGTGAAAATCACTAAAACAGAATCGCTCAAAACAAAAACCAATCTTACTCTGCTGGTTTCAGATGCATTGAAAATAAATGGAAATTCCCTTTCGGACGAGGAAAAGGATTATATCCGGAATGAATTTGAAGCCAATAAAACTGTAGAATTTAACTTCAACAGATTAACCCATTGGGTTTTTGTAAGGATTATAAGCCAGGAGGGTGATGATTCGAAAATACTTGAAAATGCCCGCAAATCAGGCGATGAATTACAAAATCTGGTGAATAATCAAAAACTGAAAGATTTGACAATAGTAAGCAGCGGCTTACAGCCTGACCAGGCCATAGCTTTCGCTGAAGGTATAGCACTGGGAAATTATCAGTTCATCAAATACTTTAAAAATCAACCGGAAAAAAAGAACTCCCTTGAATTGATTTCAATTTATGATGATGATATTACTCCCGGTGATATTGATGAATTGAACATCCTGAATAAAGCAGTTTGTAGAGCCCGCGACCTGGTAAACGAACCTGTGATGTACCTCAACGCCATGATGCTGAGCCAACAATTACAGGAAATGGCATCAGAAGCCGGAATGAAGATTGAAGTATTTAACAAGAAAAAAATTGAAACCCTTAAAATGGGCGGATTGCTGGCGGTAAATATTGGCAGCGAAGATCCACCCACTTTTACAGTGATGGAATGGGCACCCGACAACGCACTCAACGAAAAACCCCTCATTTTTGTGGGCAAGGGTGTAACTTACGATACCGGAGGCCTCAACATCAAAGTGGGTAAATACATGGAAAATATGAAATCGGATATGAGTGGTGCAGCCATGATGGCTTCAGCAATTTATGCTGCTGCAATGGCAAAGCTTCCGCTGCACATCATCGCGCTGATACCGGCAACAGACAACAGACTCAACGGAAACGCTTATGCTCCGGGCGATGTAATAACCATGCACAATGGCCTCACCGTAGAAATCATCAATACAGATGCTGAAGGCCGCATGATACTTGCTGATGCACTAAGCTATGCACAAAAATTCGATCCTGAACTGGTTATTAATGCCGCCACTCTCACAGGATCGGCCCAGCGCGCCATCGGGAAATATGGCGTGGTTGCAATGCATAGCAATGCTAATGAGGCCATGGCAGAGTTAAAAACAAGCGGCCATGCGGTTTATGAACGTGTAGCAGAGTTCCCCTTTTGGGATGAATATGCCGATATGATGAAATCAACCATTGCTGACCTGGTGAATGCCGGGCCGCCTGAAGCAGGCATGATTACCGCAGGCAAATTCCTCGAAAAGTTTACCAACTATCCATTTATCCACCTTGATATTGCCGGTGTTGCTTTTGCCGAAAAGCGCGATAGTTATCGCAATATTGGTGGAACTGGTTTTGGTGTAAGACTCCTCTTCGACTTCCTGAAAAAACAGTCCTGATTTTAAATAAAATCTACATTTGTGATCCTAATTCAAAAATCAGGAATTGAAAAATACCGGAAACCTTCAGTTGGCTTTTATACTGATAAGCTTTGCCATAGTAACGGGATGTAACACTACCCGGAATGTTCCTGAAAATGAATACCTGCTTAAAAAAAACATTGTTAAAATCAATCGCCAGACATCAGGCGAAAAAGACATTCCATTTGGCACAGATGACATTTATACATTAATCGAACAGCAGCCCAACGATAAATTCCTCGGAACTTTAAAAATTGGTTTGTGGTTTAATAGTTTTACCGGTAAAGGAAAAGAAACAAAACTCAAAAGTTGGCTAAACGAAAAACTTGGACACAATCCTGTTATACTTCAGGATAATAAAATTGACAGATCCATCGGCCAAATCAACCTGTTCCTGCAAAACAATGGTTTTTTCAATTCAAGTATTAATACTGAAATTACCAGGAAAAGAAAAAAGGCCATTGTTGAATATGAGGTTACCCTGGCCAAACCGTATCGGATAAATGATATAGAATACAAGATTTTTGATTCCACAATCAACAATATTGTCACTGAACATATTCGTGAGTCGTTTGTAGAAAAAGGAGCTATTTACAATGCCGAATTATTGGACGATGAGCGATATCGGATTGCTTCGTTGTTGCGAAATGAAGGCTACTACTTTTTTGCACCAGAGCTGGTATATTTTGAAGTGGATAGTGCGTATGATAACCATACCCTGAAAATTTCCACAAACATCCAGCCGTCCGGAAT
This sequence comes from uncultured Lentimicrobiaceae bacterium, assembly GCA_964395075.1. GTDB lineage: Bacteria > Bacteroidota > Bacteroidia > Bacteroidales > 4484-276 > SABY01. Next base: position 3,820 of record CAYNDN010000257.1, read on the forward strand.
TCCGGGTGATTCATTGCAATCATCACTTCCTGAACGGAGTTTCAGAAAATACCACCTCAACCAGATTTCAATCGATCCGGCTTTTAATCCGGTAAAAACCGATACTTCCAGCATGAAGAGAATTTCGGATACCACCGGTATAAAAGGCAAAGGAAATTTCAGCATCTATTATCGCAATAAGTTAAAAATCAGGCCGAAAATCCTCAGGAAATCGGTGTTTTTGGAGCCATCAGCACTCTACAGTGAAATTGACGAAAAAAGAACATACAGGCAGCTATCCGGATTCCCGCTTTTTGCCTTCACCTCACTCAATTTCAGAGAAGCAAACCCCACCGATAACAAAAATGGTTCAACCAAAAATTATGTGAACTGCTTTATTGAACTCACACGCAGGCCTGTTCAGTCGTTTTCAATCGAAGCAGAAGGAACCACTTCAGGAAGTTTGCTCGGAGTTGCCGGAAACCTTGTTTACCGGAACCTGAATATTTTCAGGGGTGGTGAAGTATTGAGCCTGAAACTCACCGGAGGGGTTGAATGGCAGGCAGGTGGAAATAATAACGATGCAGTGTTATTGTTTTTCAACACAGTGCAAACAGGAGCTGAGGCTTCCATTGATTTACCAAAATTTTTGTCGCCTTTTCGCATTACCGGATCAAAAAAAGCTATTCGCCCGCGCACAACTATCAAAACCGGTATAAACTATCAAAATCGCCCTGGCTATGAGCGATATGTAACAAACGGTTCGTATGGTTTCAGTTGGCAAAAAAATGCATTCATAGGCCACAGTTTTATTCCGCTGGAAATAAACTCCGTTTCAATTTTCCCGGATTCCGCATTTTTGAAACGCTTAGAGGATTTGAACGATCAACGATTGCTAAACCAGTACACCGACCATTTTATTATGTCGGCCAAATATACCTATATCTTCAACAATCAGGAGCGGAATAAAGTGCAGGATTTTACCTTCTTCAGGTGGAACATTGAATCAGCAGGAAATATCTTAAACGCCTTAAGCAGCCTCACATCGGCACCAAAAAACGAAAACGGAGAACATACAGTCTGGAATATCCCTTTTGCACAATATGCCAGAACCAATTTTGACTTCCGGTATTATTTTGCACTCAGTGAGGATCACACCCTGGTTTACCGCAACCTGCTGGGAATAGGCATCCCATTCGGCAATTCATCGTCACTGCCATTCGAGAAGGGATTTTATGCAGGTGGTTCCAACGACATGCGTGGATGGAATTACCGGAGCCTTGGTCCCGGTGCCTACCGCGACACACTATCGGATAATTTTGAACGCATGGGCGACATTATCCTTGAAGCCAACCTGGAATATCGTTTCCCGCTATACAAATGGTTTAATGGTGCTATTTTTACCGATATTGGGAATATATGGCTACTCGACCCCAGTGATGTGATCCCTGGAGGTGAGTTCAAATTTAATACGTTTTACCGTCAGTTGGCGATAAATGGTGGTGTGGGCCTTCGCCTCAACCTCAACTTTTTTATTTTCAGAATTGACGCAGCAACACCCTTGCGCGACCCCTCCTACCCTACCGGAAACCGTTGGCAGTTTAATAACCTGAGGCTGAAAAACGTTGTTTGGAACTTCGGGATTGGATATCCGTTTTAATGTTATTGGGTTATTCGTTATCTGTTATTCGTTATCCGTTATTCGTTATCCGTTATTCGTTATCCGTTATTCGTTATTCGTTATTTGTTATTCGTTAATCGTTAATCGTTATTCGTTAATCGTTATTCGTTAATCGTTATCCGTTAATCGTTATTCGTTAATCGTTATCCGTTAATCGTTATTGGTTATTGCAATGAGGTTTCATATTGTGGGTTGACAAAAATTAATTAACTTTTAGTTTACATGTTGATAAATCAATTTGTTATGTTGGTTAACATGACTAAACTTTGCATTTCCAGTTGAAGCGGAGGAAGGCTCTGCTGGGGAGCAACCTTCCAAGGAATAAACTGGCCCGCGAAAATGACGTGGTATGCCGCAGCTTGGCCAATTTGCCTGGCTGCGGTTTTTTTTATCACTTATTTTCA
>CAYNDN010000257.1:5893-7134 GCA_964395075.1 uncultured Lentimicrobiaceae bacterium
ATCGAGGATACTTTGAAAAACACCAGTCGCCTCCACTTTTTTCATTTTCTAAAATCATATAGTTTCATTATTTCATGGCTTTGCCCACTGTTTCTCCTATGGTTTTCTTCAAATTCCATTGGGCTTTGCTCATGTGCCAATTTCCCATGCGGGTAATTGTTGTACAGCATTATTGATTTGCGCATGGATTTTTGAAGGTCTGCTAAAGTGTGGATGTTATATGCAATCAAATAGTCATTCTTTATGATTCCGTTTATCCGTTCAGCATAAGGGTTTTCCAGGCAATTTTTGGCCATGCTGATTTCTATTTCAGCATCATTCAGCATCTCAGTATAACAATTTGCTCCATATTGACTGCCTTTGTCTGAATGGTGGATCAGGTTGTTGTATTTTTTCTTCCCACGCAAATCAATTGCCATTTGTAAAGCCTTCTGATTATTTACCACCCGAAGATTATCACTACAACTGTAACCAATGATACGACGTGAATAAACATCAAGGATCATCACGATATAAAAGGTTATCTGCCTGGTTAAAAAGTAGGTGATGTCGCTTACCCATAACTGATTGATATTATCTATTTCAAGCCCATTGACCAGGTTAGGGTAACGTACCGGACCCGGACGGGTAGTTTTGATAAATGACCGCCGCCGCTTTACTGATAGTCCCTGGGAAGAAACATACTGCTCAAACTTGTTGATGCCAACCTCATTTATCCGCAGTTTTTTGTGTATTTTTCGGGCACTGCTTTTGGGGTATTCTTTCCTCATTTCAACTACCATCTCCATCAGCCTTTGCCATAAAAGAGTATCCTCAAGACCTTTCTTCTCTGCCTTGTGGTGATATTGACGGCTGATACCGGCTATTTTATAAACATCATTCATCTTTATGCTTTTATGTTTTGCGGTTTCACTGATGCTGTTGATTGCTCGGTGGCGCACTTTTTTTTTATATCAAATCCTACCTCTTCACTTCCCAGCTCCAATAGCTTTTCCAGGTAGTCTATTTGCAATTGTTTCTGTCCTAATTTACGCTCCAGCTCTGCAACCTTATTAAGTAATAACAGGGTCTTGGCTCCCTCTGACTCTTTCTCTACAACAACTCTTTCGCCCTTGGAAAACTTCAAGAAATACTTTCGAAGCCACTTGTAAACCGCAACTGTGCTTACATCATAAAGCCTGCTTAACTGCAGAACACTGATCTGCTTTTGTTCAATCATTTGAACTTTCTCTTTTTTGAAA
>CAYNDN010000258.1:0-7111 GCA_964395075.1 uncultured Lentimicrobiaceae bacterium
TTTAATTGGGGTTACCTGTTTTTCCTGCCGGCGTCTTCCGGCAAGCAATTCGTTCATATAGGAGGTCTTGGAAAGCCCGGGTGGTTCCAGGTTTTCAGGTAGCAGCATGTCGCTGTAAAACAACTTGTCGTAAAGTCGGTCATTCATAACCCAGGCCTGGTAACCGGCCATGGGTGAAAAATGCACTTCTTTCACGTTTTTACTGTAGTTGCTAACGGCGAACGACCGGGTGAAATAGCGGTAATGGATGGTGGTGTCAACGTAAGCAACGGTGCTGTCCAGTTTGCCGATGTAGGCATTGTAAATTCCGTTTTCATCGCTGAGAAATCCGAAATAGCCATCCATGTATGGTTGGGGTTGCATTTCGTTGGCCACCGGTGTTTTAGTTACCCTTCTCAAAACAGGGTCTTTTGCACCATAATTATAAATAAACAGATCGTAATATTTTTCCAGTTTGCCCGGCTCAACCTTTTCCTGCCATACCATCGTATCACCGGGGCGGTTCGAACTAAAAATTATCTGTTTTGAATTCTGCAGGAATCGGGGGTTGAGATCATCATAAATGTCGTTGGTGATCTGTTCGTAATTTCCCGATGAGATGGTGAACATAAAGATATCGTTCTGCCCTTTTTTAACTCCCGAAAACAAAATGGAGCGGCCATCATTGGTATAGGAAATGTCCAGTATCTTTTCAAACCCAAACAGGTTTTGGTCGGTAAATTCTTTTTCTTCGATGTTGTAAAAATATAGCCAGAACAGACCTTGTTTTTCAATCAACATGGTAATAATCCTGCCCGAAGGATGCCAGGTAAGCAGCGGATAACTGTAGTCTATTTTTTCGTCGAGTTTGTAGCCGCCGGTGTATATTTTTTTAATCTTTTTTGATTGCATATCATGCAACCATACCTTGTATTTTCCGGTTTCGTTAGTAACGAAGGCTGCAAACCGGCCATCAGGGCTTATTTGAAATTCGGAATATTTCCGGTCGTAACTGTTTCGTTTCAGGATTCTTTTGCCCGACAGCAGGAGGTCATCCGTGGGTAAAGATCTGTTGTGTGAAACGGATCCGGCGTTTGCCTGGTAATATGCAAGCCATCCTTCATATAAACTTTCAAGTGGTAGTCCGAGCACATACAGGAAACCGGTTTCAATGCTCCGGCTCACCCGGGTCATGTTGATGATGCTGATGATATTGGCTTTGCCGTATTTTTCGGCAACAAAACGCCAGAACGAATGGCCGGCATCTTTCACCATTGATTCGTCCATCACCATTCGGTTAAAATTTTTATACCTGCCTGATTCAATGGCATTGATGATGCGGTTATCGATTTCGGTGTTCCATTCTTCAGCAAGGTAAGCTATCATTCCCTGGGTGTACCATTCCGGTAAGTTTTGCAAAAATGAGTTCATCATCTGCGAGCCAATGTTGTTTCCGAAAATGGCATTTTGCAACAAAACATGGACAATGCCCTGTCTGATCTGGCGCTCAAAGTTAACAAGGCTGCCATCGAAATAGAGCACTACTTTGTTACCAAGTATGTGTGAAATACCTCCAATGTTGTATTCCGATCCGGTGGTTAGCCCAATATTGCTTTGCTTAAGGTCATTTAGGTTATTAAAAATGATGAACTGTATTTTCCCTTCAAGGTAGGTGTCGAGTTTATCTTCGTATGCTTTAAGTTGCTCATCGGCGTATTGGGCTGTATGAACTGCAAGCTCCTTGCCGTTCAGGTAAAAGTAGGTGTCGAACCTGTCGAAGCGATAGTAGTTCCACAAAAAATCTTCAAACTGTACCCTGCTCCGTCCAAATTCCATTTGATAACCATTGTAAAACTGCGAGAACACAGATGATGGGAGCAACGCCAGAAGGATTAATACCGGCCCGGAAGCAAATTTCAGAAACTTATAAAATGTCAAGGTTTTTTGCATTGGCACCTAATCAGATGATTTAACGTATGTTATTAATTAAGTGTTCGTTAAACCTGGCGTTTTTCCGGCCATGTAATTTACAAATAATCATAACTTTGTATCCCATAAATTATTTTACTTTAGGCAAACACTTTAATGACCATAACTAAACAAATTTGATCATCAGATGATTAAAATAGAAAGACTTGTTTTTAACCCCTTCCAGGAGAATACTTATTTGTTGTACGAAGATAACAGTGAATGTATTATTGTTGATGCCGGCTGTTACGATGAAAATGAGGAAAACGCGCTTGTGCGTTTCATCGATAAACATCAATTAAAACCCATTGCCCAGGTTTGTACCCACACACATATTGACCATATTCTGGGATTGTCTTTTGTTTATAAAAAATACAGGCTCAAACCGCAAATGCATCCTGATGCTGTTCCTTTCCTGGAAAATGCAAAGCAGCAAGGTGTTATGTTCGGGCTGGAGATGAGCGAAATTGTGGAACCCGGCAATTTAATCCATGAAGGCGATAAACTGAAAATCGGGAAGCATGTTCTTGATGTTTTACATACACCCGGCCATGTTGACGGCCATCTGACTTTTGTTTCCAGGGAGCAAAAATTTGCCATTGTGGGCGATGTTCTTTTCCGTGATAGCATTGGCCGTACCGATCTGCCTTCAGGAGATTTTGACACACTGGCACATAATATTCGTACTAAGATTTATACCCTTGGTGATGACTTTACGATTTATCCCGGCCACGGGCCCGATACCACTGTAAAATACGAATTGATCAATAATCCTTTTGTAAACGGGCGATAATTCATCCTGAAATATTTATTTTTTCATTTTGAAAAATACTCAGGGTACGAATAGGTTGACGATCAATTCTTATTCGTCATTTTTGTGCATTTTCAAGGTATAGGTTTAATGATAGTATCATACCACACAACCGAAACATTTTAACAGCTTTTTTATTGATATATGTGGTTGATTATGATAAATGCACAGCCTGAAATGACCAAAAAATTGTACCTTTGCACGTTGTAAAACTAAATAGGCTATAAAAATGAATAAAGCAAAAGTACTGTACGTTATGCAGGAAATTACTCCCTACCTTAAGGAGAATCACATCAGCCATATCGGACGCCATCTTCCGCAAGGTATCCAGGAAAGAAGCAGGGAGATCAGGACATTTATGCCCAGATACGGTAATATCAATGAACGCAGAAACCAACTGCACGAAGTAATCAGATTGTCAGGCATGAACCTGATCATCGATGATGCCGACCATCCGTTGATCATAAAGGTTGCTTCTATACAGCAGGCCCGTATGCAGGTTTATTTCATCGATAACGAGGATTACTTTCACCGTAAGGCACTGTATCGCGATAAATCAGGAAAGTTTTTTGAAGATAATGACGAACGCATGATCTTTTTTGCACGTGGTGTAATTGAGACCGTAAAAAAATTAGGCTGGCCGCCTGACATCATTCATTGCCACGGCTGGTTCACGAGTTTACTTCCCCTATATGTAAAAACTGCTTTTAAGGATAACCCACTCTTTTCAGATTCAAAAGTTGTTTTTTCGCTTTACGATAACGCTTTTGAGGAATCCGTTGACACGGGAATGATTAAAAAGCTTAAGTACGATAAAATTAAAGAACCGGAACTTAAAAACTTTAAAGATGCCAACTACAACGGCCTGATAAAAGGAGCCATGGATTACTCCGATGCCATTGTTATGGGTAGCGATAATATCGATTCAAACCTTGTTGATTACGCCGATACACTAAAAGTTCCTGTTTTAAGTTACAAAGATGAAGAAACGTACATAGAAGCTTACAACGATTTTTATGATGAGCTTCTTAAAGACAAGGATGAATAACAAGTTTATTAACAACATTTTATGCGCCAAAACCGTCTGCAAAATCTTGCAGCATTTTTATCAATAATATTCCTGGGTTTTGCCTGCGACTACGACCCGGACGAAATAGGGATCGGAATACAGCCGGATTCTGATAAGCTAAATGTTTATGATACTACATTACCAGTCACCGCTTATTCGGTTTTTGTTGATTCCATTCGAACCGATGAAACAAGCCGTACAATGATAGGTAGCTATAATGACCCGGTATTTGGAACTTCAACATCTTCACTGGCCTTACAACTCCAGCTGTCTTCTTCTTCCGTTTCACTTGGCGATTCACCGGTTTTGGACTCCATGGTGATGGTGTTGGCCTACACCAAACTTTCTCTTTCCAATAACGAATCATTGGCAGCTTATGGCGATACCACCACTACCCAAACCTTCAGAATTTTTGAGATCGACGAATCACTTCTTTTCGATACTACCTATTATTCAAATAGCGAAGTTGCTTTAAAAGATGGTGAAATAGCAAGCTATACATTTGAACCCAGGCCTACCGATAGCATCATGATTGATTCTAACAATGTTGCGCCCCGGTTAAGAATGAAAATGAACGACAGCTTTGTTCAGAAATTCAGGGATGCACCCGATGGCTCGCTCGATTCACTATCCGGTTTCTTAGATTTTCTGAAAGGGATATATATTCAACCCGATGAAGTTAACTATGGAGGTGCTATTCTGTTTTTTAATATGGGATCAGTTTATTCAGGAATGACTCTTTATTACAGTAATGCAGAAGAAGATTTGCTGGAATATGTTTTCCCGATAACCAGCACCAGTGCACGTTTTATGAACTTTTCGCACAACTATGATGTGGCTGATCCACAGTTTTTGAGCCAGCTAAATGGCGACACAACACTGGGGCAGGATAAGTTTTATGTACAATCCATGGCGGGAGTAGCTGCAATAATAGAAATACCGGATTTCAGGGGATTGAACAATTTGGGTGAAATAGCCTTAAATGATGTAAAACTATTTATTGAAAACAATGATATGAATTCAGCTTTTATACCCCCACAGGAACTGGCAATGCTCAATTATGATTATGATGGAACTAAATCAGTTATTTATGATCAATTGGAAGGTACCGAATATTTTGGTGGAGTTTATGATTACGACAAGGGAAGAACTGAATTCAGACTGACACAGCAACTGCAAAAAACACTATCTACCGACACTATTCCTCCGCGATTCTATCTGGGAGTTTCGGGGGCATCTATTTTCCCTAACCGAATGGTCTGCAATGGTTTTAACCAAAACCCCGGAGGACTGAAAATAAAAATAATTTATTCACAACTTAGCGACCAATAATTTACATAAATGTGTGGTATTGTAGGTTACGTAGGCCCAAAAGAAGCCTACCCCATTTTAATCAAAGGCCTGAAAAGGCTTGAATACCGTGGCTACGATAGTGCCGGTATTGCAATCATGAATGGTCAGATCAATCTATACAAAACCAAGGGAAAGGTTTCTGATCTTGAAGAATTCGTAAAAAACAAAAACGTTGAAGGCTCAACCGGAATTGCGCACACCAGGTGGGCAACACATGGCGAACCCAACAACGTGAATGCCCACCCTCATTACTCTGAGTCGGAAGACCTGGCCATGATTCATAACGGCATCATCGAAAATTATGATGTGCTTAAAGAGGAACTCCAGCGATCAGGTGTTACTTTTAAAAGCAATACCGACACTGAGGTGCTGGTGCAATTGATTGAATATTTAAAAAAAGCCGAAAAAATCGACCTGGTTACTGCTGTTCAATATGCTATTAGCCAGGTTATCGGTGCTTATGCCATCGTAGTGATATCCAAAGATCAGCCCGACACGTTGATAGCGGCACGCAAAGGAAGCCCCCTGGTTGTTGGTATCGGCGAAAATGAGTTTTTTCTCGCTTCGGATGCTTCACCTATTGTTGAATATACACGGGATGTGGTATTTCTTGATGATGAAGAAATTGCCATCATGAAGCCCGGCGAAAACCTCGATATCAGAACCATTAAAAATCAACAGAAGACGCCATTTGTTGAGCAACTTGAGCTTGACCTCAGTGCACTCGAAAAAGGTGGGTTCAAACATTTTATGCTCAAAGAAATATATGAGCAGCCCAAATCCATTCGCGACAGCATTCGTGGAAGGGTGAATGTTGAACTTAATAATATTTCGATGGCCGGAATCATCGATTACAGGGAGCGTTTTCTCAATGCCAAACGAATTATATTCCTCGCTGCCGGAACTTCCTGGCATGCATCGCTGGTTGGTGAATACCTCATTGAAGAACTGGCAAGGATTCCTGTGGAGGTTGAATACGCCTCCGAATTCAGATACCGGAACCCGATAATCAACGAAACAGATGTGGTGATCTCGGTATCCCAGTCAGGTGAAACTGCCGATACACTTGCTGCAATTAAGCTGGCGAAAGAAAAAGGAGCCCTGATCTTTAGTATTTGCAACATGGTAGGATCTTCCATAGCACGAGAAGCACATGCAGGAGCCTATACCCATGCCGGCCCTGAGATTGGCGTTGCATCAACAAAAGCCTTTACATCGCAGGTTACGGTGCTTGTTTTAATTGCATTGAAACTGGCCATCAGGAAAGGAACGATTTCAAAACCGAGGTTCAACGAGTTGTTGGCTGAACTTGACAGGATCCCCGATAAAGTGGAAGAAACACTGAAGCTCAACGATCAGATTGAACAGATGGCCAAGGTATTCACCTACTCGCGGAATTTTCTCTACCTGGGGCGTGGTTTTAATTTCCCTGTGGCACTGGAAGGTGCATTGAAGCTTAAAGAAATCTCCTATATCCATGCTGAAGGTTATCCGGCGGCAGAAATGAAACACGGCCCTATTGCACTGATTGATAAAAAAATGCCTGTGGTAGTGATTTCACCAAATTCAGCCATTTATGATAAAGTTGTATCAAATATCCAGGAAATAAAAGCAAGAAAAGGAAAGGTGATTGCTATTGTATCAAAGGGAGATAGAACCGTAGCAAACCTCGCTGATTACGTGCTTGAAATTCCTGAAACCGAGGAAATTCTTTCACCGCTTTTATCAGTCATACCACTCCAAATGCTGTCGTACTATATTGCCGATATGCGCGATTGTGAAATTGATCAGCCAAGAAACCTGGCCAAGTCTGTTACTGTTGAATAGAAATTCATACTTTTTGAATACAAAAAGTTGATCTGTTCATAAATTTATATGATTCAAGTACCCGGTAATTTCAGAACTCCTGACCTGATTTTGATTGTCAGGCA